>DATLRG010000208.1:0-4952 GCA_035534795.1 Chloroflexota bacterium | reverse complement strand
CCACTGAAAATGTGATCGGTCGCGGTCCGCGGGTCTGGATACGGGCTGTTCCGGGCGAACTCCAGCGCCTCGTCGACGCTGGCCCGGATGCCCGTCTCGATCTGGCGCAGCTCGTCGTCGGTGGCGATGCCCTCCAACCGGAGCTGGTCGCGCAGGCGGGCGATCGGGTCGCGCGCGCGCCACTGCTCGACCTCTTCGCGCGTCCGGTAGCCGGCGTCGCGCATGCCCTCGGAGTGGGGCCGGGTCCGGTAGGTCACGCATTCCAGGAGGGTCGGGCCCTTCCCCGCTCGCGCTCGCCGCACCGCCTCGCCCGCGGCCTCGTACACCGCGATGACGTCGTTTCCGTCGAGACAGAAGCCGGGGATCCCGTAGGCTTTTGCCCGCTCCGCCACGACGGGATTGCCCGCCACGGTCGCAAAGGGCACCTCGGTCGCGTACTGGTTGTTCTCGCAGACGAAAAGCACCGGCAGCTTCCAGATCGACGCCAGGTTCAGCCCCTCGTGAAAGGCGCCGTTATTCGATCCGCCATCGCCGAAAAAGGCCACGCTGACCCGGTCGGTCTGGTGGAGCTTGAAGGAATAGGCGGCGCCGGTCGCCATCAGGATGCTCGGGCCGACGATGCCGCTCGTCCCCAGCATGCCCACCTCGGGCGAGAAAAGGTGCATGCTGCCACCGCGCCCGTGAGAGCAGCCGGTGGACCGCCCGAGGAGCTCGGCGATCAAAGACGCGGGGCTCACCCCCTTGGCCAGCGCGTGACCGTGCCCGCGGTGGGTGCTCAGGACCGCGTCATCCGCGCGCAGGTGGGCGCAAACGCCGGTCGCCACCGCTTCCTCGCCGACGTAGGTGTGGCAGGCACCGTGTACCAGCCCGGCCTGATGGGCACGCGCGAGCTGCTCCTCGGTCTTGCGAATCTGGACCATCTGACGATAGAGCGCCAGCAACTGTTCCTTCGTCAACGCCCTGGTTGGCCTGCCGGCTGTTTCAACCACCATCCTGCGGTCCTCCTTCTTGAAGCTAATCTGGACGCGGCGAACTCGCTCTCCAATCACGATCGGATCATCCATACCGTTGGCTCTTCGATCAGGTGCTTGATCCGCTGGAGGAAGCGCGCCGCCGGAGCGCCGTCCACGACGCGGTGGTCGAAGGTCAGGCTCAGCGTCATCATCTTCCGCACCGCGACCTGCTCACTCGCTTCGTCGACCACCACCGGCCGGGCGACGATCCGTCCGACCCCCAGAATGGCGCACTCCGGCAGGTCCACGATCGGGGTGAAGGCATCGATCTCGTAGCTGCCCAGATTACTGATCGTGATCGTGCCGCCCCGCAGGTCCTCGCCGGAGACCTTGCCCGATCGGGCGTCGGCGATCAATCGAGCGCCCTCGACCGCGATCTGATCGATCGACTTCGCCGCGACGTCGTGAATCACCGGGACCAGCAGCCCACGCTCGGTGTCCACCGCGATGCCAACGTTCACCGTGGAATGCTCGACGATCGTCTCGCCCACGAGCGAGGCGTTCAGGCGTGGGTGTTCCCGCAGCGTCACCGCCACGACCTTGGCCAGCAGGTCGTTGTAGCCGGGAACGATCTCGTCGGTCCCGGCGCGCTCGGCCTTCATCTGGGCGCGCAGTCGGACGAGCTCGGTCGCGTCCGCCTCGGTCGTCAAGGTCACCGGCGCGGCCGTGTGGGCGCTCTCGGCCATCCGCCGCGCGATGATGCGCCGCGCGCCGGTCAGTGGCTGGGCGTTCGCGGCCGGCGCTTCTGGCGGAGCAATCTGCCCTCGTTCGCCGTGACCGTCCGGCTCCGTCTCCCCCTGGGCGAGAGCGGGAGCGAGGGTCTCGGCCTCTTCCCGGTCAAGCTTGCCACTTCCCTCGGTTATCGCCGTCCCCTGACCCGCTCCTGCCGGGCGAGAAGAGAGGTTCGCTGCCGCCTGGACGTCTCGCTCGACGATGCGGCCCGATCGCCCGGAGCCTTTCAAGTCCGACCACCGCACGCCGAGCTCGGCGGCGATCCGGCGGGCGCGTGGACTGATCGGCGGCTCGTCGCGGCGGGTGACCGGAGCGATCGCGCTGATTGTCACCGCCGAGCGCGGCCTCACCCCCCGCCCCTCTCCATCGGAGATGGAGGGGGGTGAAGGTCCGGCTCCCCTCTCCATCTCCGATGGAGAGGGGCGGGGGGTGAGGTCCGTCTCGAACGGCGCCGGCTCTCCGGGCTGCACCAGATACGCCAGGACGGTCCCAACCGGCACCTTGACACCTGCCTCGGGCGCCTCGGGCGGGATGCGCAGGATTCCGCTGTCGAGCGACTCGACCTCGTTGATGGCCTTGTCGCCCTCGACGGTGCAGATCACCTCGCCGACGCCGACGATCTCCCCGTCTTTCTTCAACCACTCGACGATGCTTCCTTCCTCGGCGCTCCAGCCCAGTCGGGGCATCACCACCTCGACCGCCACGTCACACCTCGCTCGGCCAGACGCGGCTTCCGCCGGCGTTCAAGGCCAGGTTACCGCCGTCTACCGGGAGCAGGTGGCCGGTGATGAACGCCGCCGCGTCGGAGACCAGAAACACCGCCGCCTTCGCCACGTCGTCCGGCTCGCCGAGTCGCGCCAGGGGAATTCCGGTCAGCATCCGCTCGCGCGTCCTCTCCGCGTTGAGCTGGGGATCCTCGAAGATGCGGCGCAACGCCGGCGTGAGAATCTGGGCCGGCTGAATCGCGTTGACTCGAATGTGGTACGGCGACCATTCCACCGCGAGCTCCCGGGTAAACTGGTTGATCCCACCCTTGGTCACGCTGTAGACGAAGTTTCCTCGCCCCAGCGCCGAGCTGCCGGCGATCGAGCTGATGTTGACGATACTGCCGCCGTGGCCCTGCTGGATCATCCGGCGGCCCGCCTCCATCGAGCAAAGAAATGTCCCGTCGAGGTTCACTCGGACCACCCGCTGCCAGATCTCAAGCGGCAGGTCCTCCGGATGCGACCGATGGCCAGCCGCCACGTTGTTGATCAGAATGTCGATCTTGCCGAATTCGCGGTCCAGCCGCGCGAACATCGCGGCGATCTCGTCCGGCACGCCGACGTCGCAATGGCAGGCGATCGCGCGCCGACCGACCTCGCGAATCTCGCGGGCGGTCTGCTCGGCGCCCGGGTCGTCGACGTCGCTCACCAGGACGTCGGCGCCGTACCTGGCAAGTCCCAGCGCGATCGCGTGCCCGTTGCCTCCGTTGGCACCGGCGCCGGTCACCGCCGCGACGCGCCCCGAAAGGTCGAACCAGTCAGTGTTGCTCATTGTCATTCGTCATCACCTCACCCCCTCTCGCCCGCCGTTGCGCGCGATCCTACCCGTCGTTGATCTGTGCGGCACATCACATTCTGATGACAACGGTCACTTGACACTCTGCATCGCGTAGTCTAGCACGCGGGCGTGCATGGCGACGAGTACCAGAGTATGGCAGGGTAGAACGCAAAATCGTACGGGCGTCACCCGGTGGGAGTGGCCACATTTGGGGTGAGGCCACGCCATCTTCCGCGGTTTGGCGCCCTCGTGCTCCGACGGCACGCGACGATCAGCCCGGGGCGAAGTATCTCCGACGCGCATCGTCGCCGCGTGCCGTGGCTGAGCACGGAATGCCCGGGAGCGACGGCGTAGCGAGCATCCGGGCACCGCGAACGGCGGCGGCGTCCTCCGCCGAAACACGGCGGCAGTGATCGCGGGAGAGACCGTCTACGTGTTGACGAAGAGACGAGCCGGCAATGGCGCAATAAGAGACTCACTGGGGTAGGTCGCGGTGCGGGCACCACGACTACCCCAGTGAGTCTCTCACCCGGCCCGCCGTTCTTCCCGCGCCTCCGCCGCTGCAACCGCGCTGGGTCGGGCCGCGCGCGGGTGAAGGCGCGTCGGCGGCGCCACGGCGGCCGGTGCTGGCCGCGGTTGAGCGAAGCTGACGATCGTGCGGTGGTGGAAGGTGACGAAGAGCCAGTCCAGGGCCACCAGCAGGCGGTTCCGGAACCCGACCAGATTGGTCAGGTAGACCCCGCGTCGGACGAGCCAGCCGGCCAGGCCGTCGAAGAAGATGCCGCGAATGTCGGCGGCGGCAGCGCCCCGACCGAGCGAGACCAGGTCGCCGGGATTCTTCATCCAGAACGCTCGCGGCGCTTGCTCCCGCAGGCGGCGGACCGCGTTGTCGGCCGCGGCCCTGCCCTGGCCGATCGCCGCCCAGGCGGTCGGAGGCATCGGCCGCTCGGCGCCGGGCAGCACGACGGCGGCAGCGTCGCCGACGACAAAGACGCCAGGGTGGCCGGGTAGCTCGAGGTTCTGGTCGACGTGGACCCGCCCGTCACGCTCCTTCTCGCCGGGCAGCGTGGCGACGAGATCCTCGGCACGCACCCCGGCCGTCCAGATCACCGTGGCCGTCGGGAGGTGCTCGCCGTTGCCGAGCTCGACGGCATCCTCGCTCACGTGCGAGACGGTCGTGTTCAGCAGGACCTGCACGCGGTGGTGCGTCAGGTGCGCGCCGGCGGTCTCGCCCATGCGGGCGTTCCAGCCGGGGAGCAGCGTCCCCCGTGCCTCGACCAGCACGGGACGCACGTCGTCGGGAGTGATCGTCGGATAGTTCGGCAGCAGCGTCGTGAAGATCATGTCGCTCAGCGATGCCGCCAGCTCGACGCCGGTGGCGCCGCCGCCGACGATCACGAACGTCAGCAGGGCTTGCCGGTGATCCGGCGCCGGCTCGCGGTCCGCCTGCTCGAAGGCGCTGATCACCTGATTGCGAATCCGGATGCCGTCATTCATCCACTTCAACGGAAGGCTGTATTCCTCCGCGTCAGCCATGCCGAAGAAGTTGGTCGCGCTGCCAGGAGCGAGAATCAGGCTGTCGAAGCCGAGCGGTCCCGTTTCGGTCTCGAGCTCTCTCTTGGCAAGGTCGACGGCCCGGATCGTCTCCTCGTTGAACCGGAACTC
>DATLRG010000207.1:0-3346 GCA_035534795.1 Chloroflexota bacterium | reverse complement strand
GATCCGCGACTTCTGCGAGCTCGGACTGGGCATCGTCGATCTGAAAGGTGCGATCGGCGTCCTGAAGGAGACCGGCTACGACGGCTGGCTGACGATCGAGCTTGATTACACGCGCCGGACGCCGTTCGAAAGCGTGGAGATGAGCAAAGACTATTTGCTGCGGGAACTGCATCTGGAACTGTAGGCGAAGTCAGGAGTCAGAAATGGAAACGATCGGCGTTGGCATCATCGGCGCGGGATTCGTCGCCGGTTTGCACTGCGAGGCGTTGCGACGCGTCCCGGAGGCGCGCCTGATCGCCGTGGCATCGCCCAGCGCGGGGCATGCCGACGAATTCGCGCGCCAGCACGGAATCCCTCACGTCTATCCAGATTACCGAAGCCTGCTCGAACGTCAGGACATCGAACTCGTCACGCTGGCGCTCCCGAACTACCTGCACTGCCAGGCGACCCTCGATGCGGCCGCCGCTGGGAAGCACGTCGTCTGCGAAAAGCCGCTGGCGCTCAACCTGCCCGAGTGCGACCGCATGATCGACGCCTGCCGCGCCGCCGGCGTCAAGCTGATGTACGCCGAGGAGCTCTGTTTCGCTCCGAAGTACGTGCGCGCGAAACAGCTCGCCGACGAGGGCGCGCTCGGTCGGGTCTATCTGGTGAAGCAGTCCGAGTGCCACTACGGCCCGCACTCCGACTGGTTCTGGAACGTCGAGCGATCCGGCGGTGGCGTGCTGATGGACATGGGCTGCCACTCGGTCGAGTTTGCGCGGTGGATCCACGGCAAGCCGCGCCCGCTCTCCGTGTACGCGCAACTCGGGACGTACGTCCACCAGGAACGTACCCGCGGCGAGGATCATAGCGTCTGCGTCGTCGAGTACGAAGGGAATCGCATCGGCGTGGCCGAGAATAGCTGGGCACGGACTGGCGGCGTCGACGACCGCGCGGAGATCTACGGCTCGGCCGGCTTGACCGTGGCCGATTTGCTGCGCGGGAGCTCGCTGACCACCTTCAGCGAGCCGGGTTACGGCTACGCCGTCGAAAAGGCGCCGGACACGCGCGGTTGGACCTTCACCATGTTCGAGGAGAACTGGAACTACGGCTTTCCCCAGGAAATGTCGCACTTCGTCCACTGCGTGCGCGACAACCTCGAGCCGATCGAGAACGGCGAAGACGGTCGCCAGGTGATCGAGCTGATTTGCGCCGCGTACGAGTCGGCCCGCACCGGCAGGAAGGTGTCGTTGCCGTTCAAGACTGACGCCGAGCGACCAATCGACCTCTGGAAGCGCGCGTGAGGGAAACGGGTGGTCCTCACGCCTGTACCGCGTCGCGCCGATTCTCGCGGTACTTTTGCACGAGGGCGTACGCCCGCGAGATCCACAGACCGATGGACAGGAAGAGGAGCGCTGACGACAGCAGCCCCAGCGTTGTCTCCGGTTGAGCGGTCTGTGTAACACTGAACGGGAAGAGTGAGCCAGTGGCGGCGAAGCGCGCACCATAACGCAGGAGATACGACCCGAGCCAGACCACCACATAGAGCACGCCACCCTGCATCCAGAGCTCGCCAGTCGTGTCGTCCCGCCAGAAGCGAATCGAGCGCATCATCTGCAATCCGAGCGCGATGCCAACCGCGAGTCCGATCAGCATCAGGACCACGAAGAGGGTCTCGGTCATCGATCGGGCCGTCGCGACGATTCCGAAAAGCGACACCACCACGATCGCCGCGGTGATGAGCACGGCCCGCCACGGTCGAACCTTCTGCGCTCGGGTCCTTCGATAGACCGAGAAGGCGAGATAGAGAACGACAATCAGAGCAATTGGCAACACTGGCGCGTTGCCCGGGAGCGGGCTCGCTGTCGAAGGCATAACGCTTCATTCTCCCGCGATGCGACGTCAGACGCATCATCATTAAGAAATTATCTCAAAACTGCTGTTTGGGCGCCCACCGGGGGCGCCCAAACAGGAGTTTTGAGATAATTTTTAAGCATTGCTGGCATCAGCCAGGTCGATTATACAGGAGCATAGATGGATCACTTCATCCGCCGTGCCAAGGAGCACGATTTCCTGGCGGTAAGTCGCTTGCTCGAGGTCTTGGGGCGGGGCAAGCTCAACGCGGCGACCGAATCAATCTTCCTCGAGCGTTACCGCCGCCACCTGGCTCGCACCGACACGTCCAGTTTGGTCGCAGAGCTCGACGGAAAGGTCGTCGGCGCTCAGCACTTCGTCCTTCAACGTCGCGAGGTACGGCAGGTTTCTCAGCTTTTGCTGGTAGTCGAGGCCGTAGCCGACGACGAAGCAGTCTGGGAGGGTGAAGCCAACGTAGCGCAGCGGCAGGTCGATCAGCCGATGGGCCGGTTTATCCAGCAGCGTGGCGATTTCAAGCGACGCCGGCTGGCGTAGTCGCAGGATGCGGAGAATGTAGCTCAAGGTGAGACCGGTGTCGATCACGTCTTCGACGACCAGCACGTGCCGGCCCTCGATGCTCTGGTCCAGATCTTTGATCAGGCGGACTGCGCCACTACTCCGCGCTGCCGGGCCGTAGCTGCTGACCGCGATGAAGTCGATGGACGTGGGAGGAGTGATCGCGCGGACGAGGTCCGCGACCACCACGAGAGACCCTTTGAGCACCGCGATCAGGTGGACCTCGCGTCCGTCGTAGTCCTGAGAGATCTCCTGGCCAAGCGCGCGAACGCGCCGTTGAATTTGCGCGGCATCGATCAGGACGCGGTCGATCAATCCATCCGCGAAAGTCAGCTCGTCGGCCAACTGGCTTGACCTCGGGGTCGCCCAGACGGTATAATTAGTCTGTCGTGGGGGCGTAGCTCAGCGGGAGAGCATTGCGTTCGCATCGCAGGGGTCAGGGGTTCGAATCCCCTCGCCTCCACCACGATCACTGTTCTCCGCTCCTCCGCCGATCCATTGCTCCGAGCTTCGCGACGCGTCGTCGGAACTCGTCGTCAGTCGAGAAGCGCGCGGCCAGGTACGTTCGCACGATCTCCAGGGCCATCAGCTCTCCCACGATCTGCGCCCCGAGGCAGAGTACGTTTACGTCGTCGTGTTCGACGCATTGATGCGCCGAGTACAGGTCGTGGCACACGGCCGCTCGGATCCCCGGGACCTTGTTCGCGGCGATCGCCGCCCCAACCCCGGTGCCACAGATCATGATCCCGCGTTCGACGTCGCCGTCGACCACCGCCGTGCAGACCTCCTTGGCGACGTCGGGGAAATCGACCGGCTCTGGAGTGCGCGGGCCGACACGACGGACCTCGTGGCCCCAGTGTTCCAACGCGCGAACAACCGGGGCCTGGAGCGTGAATCCGGCGTGATCGCCGCCGATGGCTACGCGCATCCCGTTCTT
>DATLRG010000206.1:0-4962 GCA_035534795.1 Chloroflexota bacterium | reverse complement strand
AAACGCACGTTCACCTCGTGGAGCGCGGCGTCGTATAAGCACACCCTGCAACGCGACGATGCGGACCGGCGACGCTATGCCGACGCGCCATAAAGGACCACCCCGAAAGCCTGCCGCGCTTGCGCAGAACGGGAGTTATGGGCAGAGCGACTCCTCACTGACAGATTACGTGGGCCGAGCGCCCGGCTCTTTCTTCGAGCACGGTATCGGAGAGCCGGTCACCTGGTGATGAAGTCACGGGACGGACGTGCCACGCGACGCGGTTGACCACAGGGGCCCGACTCCGTTCTGGCGTGGCTTCTCCCGCGCTGGCGCAGCCCTTCGCATCCGTCCACACGGGCGCGCGGGCCCCCTACCGTTCCATCGAACTCCTTGACACCATACCTGAGCGTTGCGTATCACACAACAGTATTGACAGTTAGCCAACGCCGGCCTACGATGAGCCGCGAAGCAGGCGAACCCAATGGCACCGGGGAAGGACCATCGGC
This sequence comes from Chloroflexota bacterium, assembly GCA_035534795.1. Taxonomy (GTDB): domain Bacteria; phylum Chloroflexota; class UBA6077; order FW602-bin22; family CADDYW01; genus JAJPKB01. Next base: position 4,474 of record DATLRG010000206.1, on the reverse strand, counting down.
GACCACTATCCCGCACGTGACGGGCTATTCGCGGGCCGGAAGGTGGCACGACGGTCATGCGCGACGATGCACACCGGAGTGTCCAATCGGTGGAGCGTGCCCTGGCCATCGTCCAGCACTTGGCTGATGACGGGGTGGAGTCCACCGGCAGTCAGCTGGCGCGGCAGCTCGGCGTCCACAAGAGCACCGTGTCTCGGCTGCTCGCCACGCTCGAGGATGCCGGGATGGTGGAGCGGAACGACCAAACGGGGGGCTACGGTCTCGGCCTGGGCGTGGTGGCGTTGTCGGGGACCGTGCTGGGTCGACTCGAGATCCTCCGCGTGGCCGACCCCGTGCTGCGACGGCTCGCGGAGATCACGCAGGAGACCGTGAATCTCTCGGTCCGGTACCGCGACAAGGTCATGAATGTGCAACAGATACCGGGTCCGAACGTCCTGCGCAGCCGCGATTGGGTGGGGAAGACCGTCTTCCTGCACCGGGGCGCGGGATCGAAGGCCCTCCTGGCCTATCTCCCGGACGCCGAACTCCGTGCGTACATTAACGCTCCGAGGGTCGTGAACCCAGATGGTCAACACGGACATCTCGAGTATCTCTGGCGTGAAGTCGCGGAGATCCGCCGGGCGGGATTCGCGATCAACCGCGGCGAGTTGCACCCGCAGGTCTATGCCATTGGCGCCCCGATCTTCGACGGGCAGGGGCGCTGCTGCGCCAGTGTCTCCGTTGCTGGAGCTCCGGAGGCGTTTGGTGAGGCACGTCTCCCCGAGCTCGCCGCGCGGGTGATGGATGCCGCCCGGACCATCTCGCAGCAGCTCGGGCATGCGGTCGGTCGGTTCGCCTCGATGGCCTGAACGCGGAGCCTGGCCGCGGCGTCGTCGCCGGTCACCGGACAGGAGCGACGCCAGGCACGCATCGATCGCGACCGGTCCACCGGTCGCCGGCGCGCGAGGGAAGAGCATGCAACGCCGTACCTACACGATCCACCGCGTCATTCAGATGATCCCGACGCTCGTCATCCTCGCGATCCTCATCTTCCTGATGATTCGCGCGATCCCCGGCGATCCGGCCGTGACCCTGCTGGGCGTCCAGGCGACGCCAGAGAACGTCGCCGTGATGCGCCACCACCTCAGCCTCGATCAGCCGCTGCCGGTCCAGTTCGGGATCTTCGTCAACCAGATCGTCCACGGTGATCTCGGCCGCTCGACGCTCGTCCAAATCCCCGTCTCGACGCTCGTCGCGCAGCGACTCCCGCTGACGCTCTCCCTGGTGGTCTACGCGATGGTGCTGGCCCTCCTGATCACCGTCCCCTGCGCGGTGATCGCGGCCTTCAACAAGGGTCGCCTCGTCGACCAGTTGATCCGTGGCTACACCATTCTCGGGATCTCCACGCCGGGGTTCTGGGTCGGGATCTTGCTGCTCATCGTGCTCGGCGTGAAGGTCCACGTCTTCCCGGTCGGCGGCATTGGCACGTCACCGCTCCAGGATCTGCGTTACCTCTTCCTGCCCGCGTTGACGTTAGCCCTTGGGGTCTCCGCTATCCTCATCCGCAACCTCCGCGACGCGATCCTCTCGACCCTGGGTGCCGAACACGTCACGGTCGCGCGGGCCAAGGGGCTGCACTCCCAGACCGTGCTCCTGCGTCACGTGCTGCGCAACGCCTTGATCTCGACCGTGACCCTCCTGGGGCTCTATCTCGGCTGGCTCGTCGGCGGCTCGGTGATCATCGAGGATGTGTTCGCGCTCCCCGGCATGGGCAGCCTCATGATCAGTTCGATCCTGGGCCGCGACTACGCGGTGGTCCAGGGCTTCACTCTGGTGTATGCGGTCCTGGTGCTGACGATCTACCTGCTGACGGATCTCGCCTACTCGTTCGTCGATCCGCGGATCGCCCTCTAAGGAAGGCCGCATGAGCTCGCTCGCCACCACGACGACCGCCGCTCGACCGGTCCTGGACCGTTCCCGCTGGGAGCGGACCAAGCGCCTGGCGCGGCGCAACCCGGCCCTGGTCGTCGGCCTCGGACTGGTCAGCCTGGTCATCCTGGTGGGCATCTTCGGGCCGGTCCTGGCTCCAGAGAGTCCGACCACCCAGAACTACGCCGCGGCGGTCCAGGCCCCGAGCGTGGCTCACCCCCTGGGAACCGACAAGTTTGGCCGCGATCAGCTGTCGCGCGTCCTCTACGGCGCGCGCATCGACCTGGCGGTGGGCATTGTCACAACCGTGGTCCCGCTCGCCGTTGGCGTGATCATCGGCTGCGTGACCGGGTTCTATGGCGGCTGGGTCGACACGCTCTTGATGCGCGTCATCGAGATCCAGGTGGCCTTCCCCTTCTACGTGCTCCTCATTGCCATCATCACGATTCTGGGTCCCGGACTGCTTAACCTGTACGTCGCGCTCATGCTCGTTGGCTGGGTGGGGTTCGCCCGCCTGATCCGCGGGGAGGTGCTGGTGGCCAAGAACCTCGAGTACACGGTGGCCGCGCGCACCCTGGGGTGCTCGAACCGGCGCATCATCCTGCGCCACCTCTTACCCAACGTGATCGGGCCGGCCCTCATCTTCTCCATGTCGGTGGTGGTCTTCCACATCCTGGCCGGCGCGTCACTGGGCTTCCTCGGCCTCGGGGTGCAGCCGCCGAATCCGGAGTGGGGCGCGATGATCGCGGACTCCCGGGAGTACATGACCACCGCCTGGTGGCTACCGACCTTCCCGGGGCTGGCGATCGCCGTGGTCGGGGTCGCCTTCAGCGTCTTCGGCGACGGGCTGTCGGATGTGTTGCGGACCGGGGCCCGCTGAGCGGGTCGCATCCGCGCGGGGCGCGCTCACGGGACGCGCTAGCCCGTTGCCGTGCGGCAACGGTCGAGACTGCGGGTATCGTCGCCCAGAAGCGGCGACGGCAGAGTCCGGAACGATGAGAGGGGAGAGCGCCATGACTGATGCTCGATCGCCGGTGCCGGGTGCCGCGACGCTCTCGCGGCGCGGGTTGCTGAAGCGCGCGCTGGGCATGGGGGTCGTCGGCGCCGGTGGTGCGACCCTGGCCACGCTCTTGGCAGCCTGCGGTGGCAGCGCGCCGTCACCGGCGGTATCCACCACCAGCGCCAGCACCACCACGAGCACCACGACGACGGCAAGTGGAAGCGGAGCCGCGACGCCTGCCGCGGTCGCGTCGCCGGCAACGTCCAACGCCACCACCACGACCGCGCCGACGGCGGCGGCGAGCGTGCACCGGGGTGGCACGCTGACCTGGGCGTATACCACCACCCCGCTCAACCTCGACCCCGTGTGGACGCAGGCGCTCACCGACGGCACGGTCCTGGCCAACATCGTGCAACCGCTCATACGCACGAACGAGAAGGCCGACTTGGTTCCCGGCCTGGCGACCGCGTGGGACGCCAGCAGCGACGGTCTGACCTACACCTTCCACCTGCGTCCCAACGTCACGTTCCACAATGGGAAAGCGATGGTCGCCGATGACGTGCTCGCCTCGCTGGCCCGCGCGCGAGCGATGGGCATCTACACCTGGACCCAGGCCAACGTCACGAGCGTCGACAAGGTCGACGACGCGACCGTGACGGTCACGCTGAGCGCCAAGGTCGCCAGTTTCCTGGCCCGCATGGCCGTGCTGTCCAACGCCATCTTCCCCGCCGACGAGGTCACCGCGATTGGGAAGAACCAGTTCACCAAGCCGATCGGCACCGGCCCCTTCATGCTCAAGGAGTGGGTCCGCAACGATCATGTGACCCTCGCCGCCTTCCCTGGCTACTGGGACCAGGCGTCCGACGGCAAGCCGTACCCCTACCTCGATCAGGTGATTGTCAAGCAGGTCGCCGAGGACAACACCAAGGTCCTCCAGGTGCAAGGTGGCCAGCTCACCGGGGCGGACTCGATCCCCTACAGCCTGTACACGTCGCTGCAGAAGGATCCGCGGGGCCAGCTCGTCACGTTCCCCCAGCAGCAGATCCAGTTCTTCGAGATCCACGTGAGCACGCCGCCCTTCGACGACGTGAAGGTCCGTCAGGCCATGAGCCTGGCGCTGGATCGCCAGGTCTTCGTCGACCGGGCCACCGCCGGCACGGCCGTGGTGGGGAACTCGTTCTTCCCGAAGACCGGACAGTTCTGGGATCCCGATCTCACGCTGCCCTACGATCCGGCTCAGGCCAAGCAACTGATCGCCGCGTCGAAGTACCCGAATGGCTACAGCGGCGTGAAGATCCAGATCCCGAGCGGGAACCAGCTCGGCCGGGACAATGCGCAGCTCGCCCAGAACATGTGGCAACAGGTCGGGCTCACCATGACGATCGAGGAGATCGACGGCTCGGTCCTGTCCGCGAATCGGCTCAAGGGGCAGTTTGAAGTCATCTCGGGCTTCCAGTGGACCAACGGGACGGCCGATCCGGACCAGCAGGTGGAGTTCTACATCGTGACACCCCGCTTCCTCTCCGGCTATCAGCCGAGTCAGCACATGCTTGACCTGGTGCAGCA
>DATLRG010000205.1:0-4946 GCA_035534795.1 Chloroflexota bacterium | reverse complement strand
GTGCGCAGCACATCCAGCACAGCCTGGCCCTTCTCACCCTGGCACGAGCTTAGCGACGACCATGATCCGCCGGGCGACTGTCGTTGGGGCAGGTGAGAAACCGTAAGAGCGCTGGGAAAGAGCGGTCGGTTGGGTATATTGACGCGGTGACGTGGAGGTGACAGAATCCAGCACGGCGAGTCTGTGTACGACGCAATGGATCCATACCGTACACAGCAAGAAGAGGAGGGTATCGGCCATGCACGAGTCGGGGATCAGCCGACGAAGATTTTTCCTTGGCGGCCTCGTCGGCGCCGCCGCGATGGTCAGCGCGTGCAGTCAATCGGCACCGGCGGCGCCCACGGCCGCGCCCGCGAAGGCCGCGACGACTGCACCGTCCCAGGCGGCCGCCGCGGCGCCAACCGCGGCCGCATAGGCGGCAGGCCAGACGTCCGGCGGGCAGGTCGTGACGGTGATCATGCATAGCTGGCTCGAAGATCCCCAGGACACCTTCTGGGGACCGACGATCAAGACGTTTGAGCAGGCTCATCCGGACATCAAGATACAGCGGCAGTGGTTCCCGCGCAACGACATGCACACGAAGGAGCTGGCGCTGGCGGCGACCGGGCAGATCGGCGACGTCGTGCGGATCAACGTCGCGCCGCTGGTGTCCGAGCTGCAGCTCAAGGGCGTCGTCCAGGCGCTGGATAATTACATCAAGGCCGATAAGAGCTGGTCCGAGAACGACCAGCCACAGTTCTGGCCCGGCAACATCGCGACCTATACCATCCAGGGCCAGCAATGGGGCTTCCCGATGGTCGGCCACCCTGGGGCGATCGAGTACTTCTACAACATCGACCAACTGAAGAAAACTGGCGCGGGCGTGCCGCCGGTCGATACCGAGAAGCTGACGTTCGACTACACCAAGTGGAAGAACGACGACCTGCTGGCGATCCTGCCCAAGGCCACGACCAAGAGCGCGGATGGCCGCGTCTCGGTCTACGGTATTCTGCCGAGCCTGGGCGGCGAAGGAACGGTCGCCGTTCTGCGCGCCTTCGGTGGCAACTACTACAGCGACGACGGCACCAAGTGCCTGATCAACACGAACGAGTCCATCGAGGGGCTACAGTTCCTGTCGGACTACTGGAACAAGATGCAGGTCGCGATTCCCCTCTCGACCAACCCCGACTGGACCAAGCTCTTTCCGAGTGGCGTGCTCGCGTTCGCGGTTCTCACCGCGGTCGCCGGCGAGGTTGGAAAGCTGGTCAACGACAAGTTCACCTGGAGCGTCGCGCCGCCGCCAATCGGACCGATCGGCAAGCCCGCGACGCAGGTCTCCTCCGACGGGCTCGGGATGTCGAAAGCCACCAAGCACCCGGAGCAGGCGTGGGAGGTCATGAAGATGTGCCTGACCAAGGAGTTCGGCATCGGTCGTCACGTGGCCGGGCTGGGCAGCCCGGGCAGCCGCTACGACGTCTGGACCGACCCGGTGTTCAAGAAGGCCGAGCCGCTGCTCTCGTCGATCATCTACGACAACCTGATCGATCCAAAGAAGGCACCTCCACTCCAGCCGTGGTCGCACCCGGCGAACGGCCGCTATAACGAATCCGACACCGCGATGACCAACATTCTGCAGGACGTCTATCTCGGCAAGAAGACACCCAAGGAAGGCGCCGACGCGGCGTACACGACGGTCCAGGGCATCCTGGACAAGCCGCCGGCCTAAATTCTTTCCATTGGTGTGGTAGGTTGATGGCGCGGCGTTGCGCGCCGCGCCATCAACCTACCACACCAATGGTTTGATCCAGCCGATCGCCGGAGAGTGTCACGCTGTCGTGACGCTCTCCGAGGCACGACAGGGGAGGATTTCCCATGGCGCAGCTCGTCGGGGCGCAGCCCGCGCTCTCTCCGACCAGGCGTCGCCGGTCGGGCGTGGCGCGGCAAGAAGCGATCTTCGCCTACATCTTCCTGGCGCCATGGATTCTCGGGTTCGTTTTCTTCGTCGCCGGGCCCATCCTCGCCTCGCTGGTCCTTAGCCTTACCACGTACAACATCGTTCAGACACCGAAGTTCGTCGGCCTCGGCAACTACGTCCAGGCGTTCACCCAGGACCCGCTGTTCTGGGGATCGCTGGCCAAGACGTTCATTTACGCCGCGGTCGTCGTGCCGACAGGCGTCGGGGGCGCGCTGCTGGTGGCGATCTTGCTCAACCAGGGGCTGCGCTTCACCAACCTCTACCGCACCATCTTCTTTCTGCCGCACCTGACCCCAGTTGTCGCCGCGGTCTTCATCTGGGAGTGGCTGCTCGACCCGACGTTCGGCTTCATCAACAACGTCATCTTCGTGGTTGCGCACGTCCAGGGCCCGGGCTGGCTCGGCTCGCCGGACTGGGCGCTGCCGGCGCTGATCCTGATCGCCTTCTGGGCGATCATCGGCGGCGACATGATGCTGATCTTCCTGGCTGGCTTGCAGGGCGTTCCGCCCGAGCTCTACGAGGTGGCATCGCTGGATGGCGCGAACGCCTGGCGCCGCTTCTGGAACATCACTCTGCCGATGATCTCGCCGACCCTGTTCTTTAATTCGATACTGGCGGTCATCGGTGCGCTGCAGACCTTCACCACCGCCTTCGTCGCCACCCAGGGCGGTCCGTCCTACGCGACGTACTTTTACGCTCTGCACATCTACAATACCGCCTTCAGCTATACCGAGATGGGCTACGCCAGCGCGCTCGCCTGGATCTTCTTCATCATCCTGATCGCCTTCACCTACGTCCAGTTTCGGGCGTCCACCCGCTGGGTCTACTACGGCGGGGAGGTGAAATCATGAGGGAAGTCGCTGCCGATGTGGCGGCCGAGCGGGTCACCCGCGCGGCGACGGTGCGCGATCCCCTGGTGGTGGCACGCCACGTTGGCGGTCGCGCGCTGCTCCACCTGTTCACCATCGTGGTCGGGGCCCTGTTGATGGTCCCCTTCGCCTGGGCGTTGATCGGCTCGTTCAAGCCCGAGACGGAGATCAAGACGTTGCCGCCGACGTTCTGGCCGAGCCACTTCGTCTGGGGCAACTACGTGCAGGTCTGGATCTCGTCCTACTTCACCAACTGGGTCGCAAATACGTTCTTGATCACCATCATCGCGACAATCGGTGCGGTGCTGACCGCCGCGTTCGCTGGCTACGCCTTCGCGCGGCTGCGCTTTCCGGGGCGGGAGATCTTCTTCGGTATGACCATCGCGACGATGATGCTGCCCTACGAAGTCACCCTCATCCCGACCTATCTCGAGTACTACCTGCTTGGCTGGCTGAACACTTTTCTGCCGCTGACCGTCCCCTACTGGCTGGGCGGCGGCGCTTTCTTCATCTTCCTGTTCCGCCAGTTCTTCATGACCATTCCGATCGATCTCGACGAAGCGGCGAAGATCGACGGGGCGGACCACTTCCAGATTTTGCGCTTGATCGTTCTGCCGTTGTCGCTGCCGGTCCTGGCCGCGGCGGGCATCCTCTCGTTCATCGGGAACTGGAACTCGTTCGTCCTGCCGCTGATCATTCTGAACGACCCGCAGAAGTTTACGCTGAGCATCGGGCTGCGCTACTTCCAGATGCAGCCGAGCGGCGATGCGATGCCCACCGACGATCTCCTGCTGGCCGGTTCGATCCTCATGACGATCCCGATCATCGCGATCTTCTTCGTTGGCCAGCGCTATTTCGTCAAAGGCGTGGTCCTCTCGGGCCTGAAAGGATAGATCTTGAACGTCGAAGCTCTTCGCGACCAGATTCCTGCCCTCCGAAATGCCGTCTACCTCAATGCCGGCGGCATTGGGCCAAGCCCCAAGGCGGTCACCGATACGCTGATCCGGCTCGCGCTCGAGGTGAGCGAGAACGGGCCGGACGGCATGGCGTTCTCACGCGAAGAGTTCACCCACGCCCGGGCGACGCGCGAAAAGATCGCACGGTTTCTTGGCGCGGCGGCTGAGGAGATCACGCTCGTTCGCAGCACGGCCGAGGGTTTCGACATGGTTGGGCACGGACTCCGGTGGCGGGCTGGCGACGAGGTGATCTTCGGCGGCGGCGACCACCCGGCCGCGCGCGCGATCTGGGCCATCCTGGCTCGACGCCACGGTATCCGTCCCGTCCGACTGGAGCTGCCTGACGACAGCCCCGAGTCGATTCTGGAGGACGTCCACGGCCTGATCACGCCACGGACCCGCTTGATCTCGATCAGTCACGTGACCTCCGAAAACGGGCTGCGCGTGCCCGCGCGTGAACTGGCCGAGCTGGCGCACCAGCACGGCGCGAAGCTGATCCTGGACGGCTGCCAGGCCGTCGGCCAGTTCCCGATCGACGTGCGCGAGATCGGCTGCGACTTCTACGCGGCTGGCGCCTACAAGTGGCTGCTCGGGCCGTTCGGGACCGGCTTTCTCTGGGTGCGCCGCGACCTCTTGCCGGAGATCGAGCCGTCGTGGGTTGGCGCCGGCGGCGCCGTCCGCTTCGACCCGGAAACGGCGGCGTGGGAGTCGCTACCGTCGGGCGAGAAGTTCGAGTTCGGCGCCCGCTACTGGCCGACGATCCCCGCGATGGCGGCCGCGATCGACTTCGTCACGGCTGTCGGTCTGGACGCCATCGCCGTGCGCTCCCACGAGCTCGTCACGCGGATGTGCGAGCGGCTAGAGGGCCGGGCCGGGGTCGTCGAGTTTGCCCCCCGCTGCGAGGCGCTGCGGACCGGCATGGTGGGCGCGGCCGTGCGCGGGATGGACGGGAAAGAGCTCGCCGAACGCCTTCGGGCGAGAGGTATCCACCTGCGCGCCAACCACGGGCCGGACGGCATCACCGGCGTGCGGCTCTGCCTGGCGTTCTTCGTCACCGAGGACGAGGTGGACCGCACCGCCGAGGCCATCGCCGAGATCGCAGCAGGCAGGTAAGCACTGTCAGAGACCATCTGGCGCCACACGCACAAATGCCGAGAAGGAAACTGA
>DATLRG010000204.1:0-3949 GCA_035534795.1 Chloroflexota bacterium | reverse complement strand
CCAGCGCCTCGGCCAGGGAATTGGGCGAGGGCGCGATCGGCTCCGGCCAGTAGTCCGCCTCGTTCGGATACCCCGGTCGGTACCGGAAGCAGCCCCGCGAAACGTCGGCGCCCGCCGCCACCGAGACGTCCGCTCGACCGGCCAGCGCGAGCGCATATTTCACGTAGCCGCAGCGCCGGCCCGCGTCGTCGGCGACCGTCGTGATGCCGCTGATCTCCACGTCCGGGTGCGCCAGCAGCAAGGCGAGCGCGCCCAGATCGTCGATGTCGCCCCCGAGATCGGTATCCAGGTGAATCTTCACGGTGTTGGGCTTTGCCTCCCTTTTCCCCGGCGCGGGGATATCCCAAGTATAACGCCTGGTCCCGATCTGCTCGCAATAGAAGCATGCTGACCGTCCGGCGTGGGCCTTGGCGGAAGCTGCCCGCCCGCCCACGCCGGCGGATGGTTTACCGAGCGCTATCCCCGATCACTGTCCCGCCGCGGCCTTCAACTGGTCCCTGGCCGCTTGGATCTTCGTAAAATCGCCGTCGGCGGCCGAGCGGGCGGTGCCGAGGGCGTTGCGGAAGTTGTTCGCCGACGGGCTGTTGTCATTCGCCAGGGCATCGCTCGCCTTTTGAATCGACTGGCGCAAGCTATCCTGGGCTTGCTTGAGGCCACCAGCATTCGGGTTGGCCGCGTTTGGCGTCAATTGACTCGCCGTGCTCAGCGCGCTTTGGAGCGACTGGAGCTTGTTGTCGACGTCGTTTTGCAGCGGTTGAAGGTCGGCCGAGCGCGGCGTCGGGGTCAACGTCGCTACGCCGGTTGGTGAGAGCGTGGGCGTCGCGGTCTGAATGCTGCCATTTTGCCCCGGCGTCGCCCCGAGCGCGGCATCGGCCACCGCGAACTTACTCGCGTCGCCGCCCATACCGTCGTGGATCGCGTTGAGTGCTTGTTGTATCTGCTGGGCCTGGGGCGACTGATTGTTCTGGGTCGCCGCATTGGCGGTCGCAACGGCGTTGAGTAGATCTCGCTGCGCGGTCAGCAGATCGTTTTGATTACCGCCGCTCAACGCCTTGCTATACGCGTCGACCGCCTGCTGAAGCTGGTGGCTCACGTCGCTCAAGCTCTGCTGCGACTGGGTGACCGGCTGGGGTAGGCCAACCGTGGGCGTTTGGTCGGAACCGATGATCTGGCCCAACTCCTGGTGCGCCGCTTTCATCTGATCGTAATTCCCGGTCGCCGCGCCCTGGAGGCTACTAATCGCCGAGCGCAGCTGCTGTCCGTACGGACTCTGATCGGCGTTCGCGGTGGCCTGGGCGTCGTTGGCCGCCGCGAGAAGCTGGCGCTGCGCCTGAAGGGTTTGGGCGCTGTTGCCGGTCGCCGCGGCCTGGGCGAAGCTCACCAGCGCCTGATCCAGCTTCTCGGCGGCCGAAAGCGTTGCCTGACCGGGCACCGGCGTCGCGGTCGCGGTTGGCGGACCGAGCGTCGGAGTCAGCGAAGGCGTCGGCGTGACCGTATCGGTCGCGCTGATGGTCGCCGTCGCGGTGATACTCGTCGTAGTGGTGATCGCCGGCGTCGTGGTCAAGGCCGACGTCGTCGGCAGCACCGTCGAGACAAACGTCCCGGTTCCGGCCGGCAAGACCCGACCAGCGGTTCCTCCAGAAGTCGTCGGACTGGGGACCGCGAAGGTGGGCCCACTGGCGGGAGTCGTCGCGGAACCGCACGCCGTTAGCATCGCCAACAGCACGAGGCCGCTCAAGCCATCGAGTAATTTGCGCACCGGCACCTGTTTCAACCTCCTCAAGGGAGTGATCCGACGGCGCGGCGGCAAACAGTCCGGGCGCCCCATCGCCCGGCTAGTGAGCAGAGAGCATACCACCTTCGCGGCTGAGAACCGGGAGGCTGACTGGGCGGAGGCTCAGACCTCGGTCACGAGCGGCAGGATCATCGGGCGTTTGCGCGTTTTCCGATAGACCAGTTGGCTGAGCGTCTCTTTGATTTTCTCGAGCAGAAAGCCGTACTCCGGCTTCGGCGCCCGGGTACGCTTGAGGGTCGTCTGAATCTGGCGGCGGGCCTCGTCGAGGAACTCCGCGTCCGCGTCGCCGACGAATCCCCGCGCAATAATCACCGGTTCCCGAATCAATGCGCCGGTGGTCCGATCAATCAGAACCGAGGCGATCAGAACGCCGTCCTCGGCCAGGTGGCGCCGGTCGCGCAAAACCACCTGGGTCACCCCACCGACGGTCAGGCCGTCGACCAGGACGGAGCCAGCCGGTACCGTGCCGGCCTTCTTCGCGGTCGTCGTGGTGAACTCGAGAATGTCGCCATTATCGGCCAGGAGCACATTCTCGGCCGGTATACCCTCGGCGATCGCCAGGTCCTTGTATAACACCATCATGCGGTATTCACCGTGCAGCGGCACGCTGAAGCGGGGTCGCACCGCCTGAATCAGCTCCGCGAGCTCATCGCGACTGGCGTGGCCGGAGACGTGAATATCGGGACTGATCGCCTTGTAGACGACGCGCGCGCCAAGGCGGAAAAGGTTGTCGATGGTCTGGGCAACCGCTTCTTCGTTGCCCGGAATGGGCGATGCCGAGACGATCACGGTGTCCCCGGGAACAATGCGGATCTGCGGATGATCGTTTGCCGCGATACGCGCCAGGGCCGCCGTCGGCTCACCCTGGCTGCCCGTCACGAGGTAGACAATCTGCTGCGGACGAAGTCCGCGCGCCGCCTCCCGGGAAACCAGCACCTCCAAAGCCGAGGGGAGAAATCCTAGATCGCTCGCCACCCCCACGTTGTTTTCCAGGCTGCGCCCGGCGATGGCGACCCGCCGTCCCAGGCGCGCGGCGATCTCCATAATCTGGTTGAGCCGGGCGATGTTGGAAGCAAAGGTCGAGACGATGACCCTCCCCGGTGCCGCTTGGATGACCTCCTCCAGCGCCGACATCACGATGCTCTCCGGGGGCGTCCGCCCCGGTCGTTCGACTCCCACGCATTCCGAGAGCAGCGCCAGAACACCTTTCTCCCCGATCCGCGTGAAACGGTCGTGCAGCGCATCGTGCTCCGGCTCGCCGGGGTGCCCCAGCTTAAAGTCGCCGGAGTGGACAAACGTGCCGCACGGCGTCTGGATCGCAAGGGCGACCGCGTCCGGAATGCTGTGACCAACCGGGATGAAATGGATCGACAGCTTTCCCAGGGACAGATCGGATCCCGGCTCGATCGGGGTAAGGTCGGCCAGAGGTAAAACTCGCCGCTCCTTCAGTTTGCCGGTGACCATTCCCAGCGTCAGCCTGGTTCCAAAGACCGGCACACGTGTGCCCAGCTGCTGCAGCAGAAATGGCAAGCCTCCGATGTGGTCCTCGTGGCTGTGGGTCAGGATGATCCCGCGTAGGCGCGCTTTCTGACTGATCAGGTAGGAAAAGTCGGGGATAACGAGATCGACCCCGTGCATCTCCTCTTCGGGAAACTTAACCCCCGCGTCGACCAGAATCAGGTCGCGGCCGGTATCAAGCAGCGTGGCATTCTTGCCAATCTCGCTTAAGCCGCCAAGGGGAATGATGCGAACGCGATTACTGGTCGCTGCACCGGATCTGGGCACCGTAACACCTCAATGTTGGTCTACATCAACGTGACGTCGATGCAATTCTGTTAGTAAGCATAATCGCTTTGCCGCTTGCGCGACGGACGCCATGTGGCGAAAATGCAGGAGTTGATTCGCTGATCGCGGCAGCAGTCTGCCTATACCGCAGCCGACATCCAAAAGCCGACCCAGAGGTTCCTTGAGCCGGTGATCGAGGTCGAGCAGTACCCGAGCCTCGCCGCGTGATAGTTCATCGGACCCACTGTACCGCAGAACCCCGTCGAGGCTCTCATCCGATCCATCGGTGGGAAGCCGATCGCGAAATACCAGTCCACAGCCCGTGCATCGTCGCAATGTGTACAACGGTTGGCGCGAGATAACCAAGGG
>DATLRG010000203.1:0-3523 GCA_035534795.1 Chloroflexota bacterium | reverse complement strand
CCGGTCGTCGCCGACGATGGCTACTTGATTCTCCAACGCGGCGCGCCAAAGCGGCCACTGCCCGACGCGTTCTATTCCTTCGCCCGCGCCACCGCTCCGCGGCCCAGCCATCCGCTGGACGTGCTGTTTGGCGACAAGCTCGAGTTGCTCGGATTCGACGTGATCCCGGGTCGTGACGGGAAGGTCGATCTGCGCGCGTACTGGCGCGCGCGGGCGCCGGTCCAGCGCGACCTCTTCCTCACTTTTTTCATCACCGACGGCGCGGGGCACGAGAAGGGAGCGGCGCTGCACCGGGAGCCGGCGAACGTCTGGTACCCGACGAACCGCTGGAAACCGGGCGAGATCGTGCAGATCACCACCTACAACCTGCCGGTCGGCCGGCGTGGACAGGACTTCGGCGTCGCGCTGGGTGTCCAGCCGGGCGCCGATCCGTTCGATACCAGCGGGCGCTTGCGCCCGCTGGTCCTCAGCGCACCGCATCCCATGCGCACGCCGGGCCAGGGCGCGCTGCTCGAAGTGGTCACGTTCCAGAACGACCACGATCTGTTGCGCGAGAATACCGGCGAGAGCAGTCCGGCGGAGGATACGGAGACGGGCGCACGCGGGACCACGATGCCACCGGGACACGGGGACGCGGTACTGGGAAACGTGGCGAGTGGCGCCAAGGAGGCATTCTCTGTCGTGGTGAGCGAAGTGGCGAATTTCGTTGGACGGATTTTTCCACGTGTCGCCGGACCGACGGCTCCGGGGCCCGCGCCGGACCACCGGCTGGACGTCGCGTTCGAGCGGGGCATCGGTCTGGAAGGCTACAGCCTGACCGACGACAGCGGCCGCCAGTTGGACCTGACGTTGTTCTGGCGAGCGTCCGGCGCGACGCCGATTCCCTACACCGTTTTCGCCCACGTGGTGGACCGCGCTGGGAAGCTCGTGGCGCAGCACGATTCCCCACCGGACGGCGGCTTGAAATCGACGACGGCGTGGCTCAAGGGCGAGGTGATCGCGGACCACCTCGCGATTCCCATACCGGCAGGCCGGTCCCTCGACGGCACGCGGCTGGAGGTTGGACTGTACGATCCGGTGTCCGGGCAGCGCCTGACCGCCACGGTGGATGGAAAGACGAGCGATCACGTAGAGATACTGCGTTTGACGGGGTCGTAGTGCCATTCTCATTGTGCGTAACGAACGCCCAACTGCGCTGCGCCGCGAGCAAGAGTTGCTCATCGTCGCTCGCGCCCTCGAGACCAGGGTCTCGGGTCGTGACTGCTCCATGGCCAGCCTCGCGCAGAAGCGGAGCAGCTTTGATGGTGAGATCGTTGTCGAGGTAGAAGGCAGCCACGGAGAAATTTAGGCCGCATTCGCGGCGATTCGTGCATCGATGAGGATCCTGTACTGATGGTAGTACGCTATCGCCGCTTCAACCGCGTCACGAGCGATACCGTAATCCTCGGCCACCACTCCCAGATCACCGTGAGCAGCCTCAAGATAGCCGACAAGGGCCCAAATCGGCACGCCGGAGCCGACGAGGCGCGCGTTGGCTGCCCCTGGGCGCTGCGGGTTTAGCTCGATGTACCGGTCGATTCTGCTCTGGTCAGTCACGGTCGTCTCATCCTCCGTCTGGTCCATCGTCACCACATCGATTATACCGGCGCGGACGGATTTGCGCGTGGGACGTAACCGACTCCGCGCCCGCTACAGTGCTGGCAGCCGGGACGGCCTCACCCCATGCCCCTCTCCATTTGTAATGGACTTTAACTATTTCGTCGGGTACGGCGTGGGGCGAGGGAGAGGGGCGTCGCTGGCTTGAAAGCCAGGCGTAGGGACGGAGCGTCGCGCTTCTCCCGGGACTTCAGTCCCGCGTCCCTCCGCCTGGCTTTCAAGCCAGCGACCCGTGCCAGGCGCAGGGACGGGGCGTCGCGCATCCCCCGGGGACTTCAGTCCCTCGTCCCTACGCCTGGCTTCCAAGCCAGCGACTCCGTGCCCAATTAAAAAGTTAAAGTCCATCACAAATGGCGAGGGGAGCCGGCCGTACCCGGCCACCTCCTCGCCATTTGCGCACAAATGGCGAGGAGGCGAGGGGGTGAGGCCACCGGCTCTCGTCAGAACACCCAGCGTGACTGCAACCCGTCCACGCGGATGACCTCGCCGTTGACCCAGGATGCCTTCTCTGACGCGAGAAAGACGACGACGCTGGCCACCTCTTCGGGGCGGCCAAAGCGTCCGGCGGGCAGCTCGCGCGCGATCCACGCCGCCATCGCCTCGGGGTTGGCATCTACCCGGCGCTGCCAGCCGCCGCCGGGGAAGATGATCGAGCCGGGCGCGACCGAGACGACGCGCACGTTATCCGGGATCAGCTCCTTCGCGAGCCGGGCGCCAAACACCGCCACGGCCGCCTTGAAGGCGTTGTAGCCGAGCTGCCCTTCGGATCGCTCGTTCGCGTAGATCGACGACACGTTGACGATCGTGCCGCCGCCCTGCCGACGAAGGTGGGGAAGCACCGCGCGGCTGGCGTGCAGCGCCGAGAAGAAGTTCAGCTCGACGCTTTCCTGCCATTCGTCGTCGGTCGTGTCCAGCACGCCCCGGCCGCGGGTGCCACCGGTGTTGTTCACCAGGATGTCCAGCCGGCCGAGATCCTCCGCCGCGGCGGCGACGAAGCGCTCCACGTCTTCCTTCTTTCGGACGTCGGCCGGTACGGCGACCACCTTCACTCCCTTGGAGCGCAACTCTTCGGCGGTCTCGCGCAGGCGCTCCTCACCCCGCGCGCAGATCGCCAGGTGCGTTCCCTCGTCGGCGAAAGCGTGCGCGATCGCTCGCCCGATGCCGCGGCTCCCGCCGGTGATCACCGCCGCCTTGCCCGCCAATCCCAAATCCATGTTCTGTTCCCTCCCGACTGGCTCACAGTGTATCATGGGGCCGGGTGAGCAGGGGGAGATGGCGATGGACCTGAGTTGGCAGTTCGCCCGGGCGCTGGGGCAGGCCTTCGCGGGTACTGTCGACGGCGTCTACGTTTACGACCGCGAGGGGAGATTTCTCTTCGTCAATCCCGCCGGCGCGCGACACTGCGGGCTGGAGCCGAGCGCGATGCTCGGGAAGACCTGGCGCGAGGCGGGAATCGCGGCGTGGGTCATGCAGCCGCTCGACCCGCACCTCGCGGGGGTCTTCGCGACGGGGCGCCCGGTGACGGTCGAAAGCACCAACGACGACCGCGCGTACGAGCACGTGCTCAGTCCCATCCCCGGCGACGACGACGGGATCGTGGCGGCTGTCGCCACGACGCGTGACCTCACCGAAGGGAAGCGCGCGGCGCTGGAGCACCGCGCGGCGCTCGATCGAGAACGCGAGGCGCGCGGCGCTGCCGAACGTGCCCGCGATCGGATCGCGGTCCTCCAGTCCGTGACCGCCAGGCTCACGGCCGCTCTCACCGCCGAGCAGGTGGCGGAGGTGATCGTCGACGAAGGCACCCGTGCCCTGGGTGTGGCCGCGGAAACGGCCCTGGCTTGATGGAGGGGGTGTGGGAAGGGTCATG
>DATLRG010000202.1:0-3119 GCA_035534795.1 Chloroflexota bacterium | reverse complement strand
GTGGTCGACGTCGACCTTGAACGCGGTGTAGCCCTCTTCGACGATACGCTCGCTGGGCGCGGGCGATCTGGTCGAGGCTGTCGCCGTGGTGGGCATCGCCGTAGACGCGGATGCGGTCGCGGTACTTGCCGCCGATCAGATTGTAGACCGGGCAGTTGAAGTGCTTGCCGGCCACGTCCCATAAGGCGATCTCGATCCCGCTGACCGCCTGGGTCGCCGCTCCACCGGTGACGATCCGTCCGCTCAGCTTCTGCACGAGCCGATCGACGTCGAGAGGATCTTCGCCAAGCAGCCGTTCGCGGGACCGCGAGAACTCCTCTTTCACGCCCGGTGCCGGGAACGCCTCGCCCGTGCCGACGATCCCGGCGTTGGTATACACCGGCACGAGCACCCGGTCGCGCCGGTGGTTTTCGTCGAACAGGACCATCGATTGGATGTCGGTGATCTTCACGCTGCCGCTCTCCTGACTCACCTGCTTTCGGACGTGGCAAGCATAGCAGTGACGTCGCGCCGGGGCATAGGGCCGAGGATGTCACCCACGTCACTCGCTTTCCATCCCAACAACCAGGATCGAAACGCCGTGGCGTCAGGGGCGGGTGTATCATCAAGACACGACGGACCGAGGAGGCACAATGGCGGGATTCGATCGAGTGATCTTGGATCTGGCGGCCCGCGAACGGGAAGTCGACCTCACCACCCGGGGGCGCAAGACCGGCCGACCATCGCGGGTAACGCTGTGGATTTGGGGCGACGGGCAGCGGCTCTACGTCCGGGCGGGCGGCGGGATGAGCCGAGACTGGCCGCAGAACCTGCGCGCACAGGGACGGGGGATTCTCCATCTCGGTGACCAGGATGTCCCGGTGAGAGCCCGACTGGTGAGCGATCCCGCCGAAGCGCGGGCCGGCGCGGGTCTGATCAACCGCAAGTATGGCGCGGGGGCCAAGCCGTCGGCCGAGGGCGAGCCGCTGAACCAGACCGAGCTCGCCACGTTCGAGCTCACGCCAACGGAAGGCTAGGATCGGGTGAAATCATCAGGAGGAGCCGATGGAAAGCTTCGACCCCGCGACCTACGGCGACCGCATCGCCGACGTGTATGATTCCTGGCACGTCGAGCGCCTGCCGGCGGATGACACCGTGGCGCTCCTGGCAGCGCTCGCCGGCCAAGGGCCGGCCCTCGAGCTCGGCATCGGGACCGGGCGAATCGCTCTTCCCCTCGCGGCACGCGGCATCGCGGTGCATGGGATCGATGCGTCCGGGAAGATGGTCGCACGGCTGCGCGCAAAGCCCGGCGGCGCGGAGATGCCGGTGGTGATCGGCGACTTCGCCGAGGTCGGCGTCGATCGCCGATTCGCCTTGATCTACGTCGTCTTCAACACCTTCTTCGCGCTGCTGACCCAGGACGATCAGGTTCGCTGCTTCCGGAGCGTCGCGGATCACCTCACCGAGGATGGGGTCTTTGTGATCGAGGCGTTCGTCCCCAATCCGACCCGCTACAGCCGGGGCAAACAGGTGGACGTCGCCCGGATTGATGTGGACCAGGTGGTTCTGATGGTCGCGCAGCACGATCCGGTCGCCCAGCGGATCACGTCCGCGAATGTTCTCCTCGCGGAGGGCGGTGTCCGCCTCTTCCCGGTCGAGCTTCGCTACGCGTGGCCCACCGAGCTCGATCTGATGGCGCGGTTGGCCGGCCTGCACCTGCGGGACCGATGGGGAGGCTGGCAACGAGACCCGTTCACGGCGACGAGCACACAGCATGTGTCGGTCTACGCGCGAACGTGAGCCGCATCGAGGTGGCAGATGGGTGATCACAGTCGGCCAGAGCGTCGGGTCTGCGTCGCGGAAGACCGTCGTCGGGCGCGACAAGTGATCCGCCAGGGTTGGAGGGCTGTCACGTGGACCACGATCGATCCAACCATGCGGCCGTGTTGTCTCGGCACCAGGCCCTCGTCGACAAGCGGGTGAGTGATGGCCAGATCCGCTCATCACTGGTGGAGAAGGCGTTCCGTGCCGTCCCGCGTCATCTCTTCCTGCCCGGAGTGGACCTGGACGCGGTGTACCGCGACCCGGCGGTCACCACCAAGCGCCAGGATGGGCTGGGCATCAGCGCCTCCTCGCAGCCGACGATCATGGCGATCCTGCTGGAGCAGCTTGGCCTGGAGCCGGGTCAGCGCGTCCTGGAGATCGGCGCGGGAACCGGCTACAACGTCGCGCTGCTGGCGGAGATCGTCGGCGAGACCGGCCAGGTCATCACGGTGGACCTCGACGATGTCCTCGTCGAGGCCGCTCGCGCGCATCTGGCCAGCGTGGGCCTCCACCACGTCCGGGTGATCTACGCGGACGGTGGGTTAAGCTACGCGGATGGCGGACCCTACGACCGCATCATTCTGACCGTGGGCGCCTGGGACATCGCGCCGGCCTCGCGGGAGCAGTTGCAACCCGGCGGCCGGATCGTCCTGCCTCTGGCGGTCCGCTCCGTGCAGCTATCGGTCGCGTTCGCGGAGGCGGACGGCCACCTCGAGAGCGTCTCGGTCCGGGGATGCGGGTTTATGCTGCTCCGCGGCGCGTTTGCCGCGCCGACGGTCGAGATCCCGCTCGGTCCCAGTCCGGGCCTGTCGCTCGCGGTGGATGACCCCGGAGCGGTCGACGGCGCCGCCGTCTACCAACTGCTGGCGGGCTCACGACACGACCGGACAACGAGACTCGCATGGGACGCGGCGGGCCGTCCGGGGACGGATCGGCTCCGCATCCGCGCCGATCCGGTCGACTCTCCGCGTCGGCCGTCCGTCAACGAGATCGTGCTCGCGAAACGCTGGACACGGCTCGGGTTTGACTGGACCTGGACGGCTCCGCACCCCAGCAGATATCTCTGACCGGCGAGAGGGAGAGCACCTGCCGGCGTCCTGCACCGAACTCTCCGCGCGGCAAACGTTCCGCGATCTTTACGACAGCGGTGCCGAAGATCGTGCGCGCCCGGGGCAGTCGCCATGATAGAATTTCCCTGGCTCACTCGGACGGTGAGCCAGGGAACGAGGAGATGATGGTCACACCCCTTCGCTGCGCTGGACGGCGTCGGACCTCGCGCTGCTGCCCGATGACGGCAAGCGCTACGAGATCATCGA
>DATLRG010000201.1:0-3730 GCA_035534795.1 Chloroflexota bacterium | reverse complement strand
GCGTTTTGCTGGGCGGCAAAGGCGAACACCATGGCAAGAGTCAACACGACCGCGGAGTGGCCGAGAGAGAAGAAAAAGCCGACTCCGAGGGGCTGTTTGCCGTCGGCCATCAGCTTGCGTGTCGTGTTGTCGATGGCCGAGATGTGATCCGCGTCGAACGCATGGCGCAACCCGAAGAGGTAGGCCGTGAAGCCCACGCCAATACTGAGCGAGGCCGGATACATGGGCGCGACCACCAATATGAGCATCCCCCATCCGGTGACGTGCAGAAGGGCGATGACGGCGCAGAAGCCTCCCAGCCGTCGCAACTCGCGTCCGGAGAATATGGAAAAAATACCTGCCTTGAGTAGCGATCTCAGCATTGTTGCTCTCGGCACGTCGCGACGGGCCCGCGCGTGCGCGCTCCCCCGTCGCCGAGTTGAGCGACCCACGCCGCGACGAGCTCCGGGAACGCCGCCCGCGCTCTCCCCACAATGTCTCCCGCGTACCGCGCGTCCGGCGCCGCGAGGATACCGAGGGCGGTCCCGCTGTGCGCGCAGGCACTCAGCGGCGCGGCCTCGCCGATGGCCGCGAGGTCCCGACGCGCGAGTCCGTCCCGCAGGAGCGCCAGCGCCTGGACGTGCAGGGAGTTCTGTCGCCGAACCAGCTCCCGATCCAAGCGAGCATTATAGCGAACGGTGTCGATCGCCCCGCCGAAGTCCAGCACCACGATCGCCATAGCCGGCGCTGTCCCGAGCATCTCCCCGTGGGCGCCGTTGCGATAGTCGAAGAGGGCGAGCCCCGGGAACATCGTGCTATCGCTCGGCTCAACCGAGACCGCTAACCGTCCGACGTGCTCGGGTGTCAGCGTGTGTCCCACCGCGCGCGCCGTCGCGACGACCGCGCCGACGACATCGGCGGTGCTCGTCCCAAAGCCACGGCTTCGCGGCAAGGGCGACGTGACCTCGACGGTGACGCCGACATCCGAATGGTTCAGGTACCGGAGCGTTCGCATCACGGCAGCAAGCACTTTGGGATGATTCGGCGGACCACTCACCTCGCCGGTCGCATTGATCGTGACCCGCACCCGCGCAAAGCGATCGATCGGACAGGAGACGAGGAAAGGATGGTCGTCGACGACGCCCTGAACCAATTCCCCACAGGTGAGCGGGACCAGAACCTCGACACCGCTCATCGGAGCCATCGCCACCGGTCCGTCAGGCCACACCGAGCGAGAAGCAATGGCAAATCGAGTGAGGCCTCCAGCGTGTCGGCCCAACGGTCGTACGGATCCGACGTCGGGACGTGGACATCGTCGGCAGGAGACGCGAAAGATGGTGCAGATGGGTCCTGCCGGTGTTGCCCCTGATCGCGATCTTTCCAGACCCGGGCCCCCAGCCAGGCGATGAGTGATTGCTGGATGGCGGGATTGTCGAATAGACCGTGCAGATACGTCCCGAAGAGCAGACCGTCTTTGCTCACGATGCCCTCGGGCTCGTCGATTGCCAAATCCCCGCGCGCGATGAGGCACAGCGGCGCCGTCGTGCCGACCGTCTCGGAGCTGCTTCGGCCGGCGTGGATCTCATAACCCGCGATCTCGACGCCGCGGATCGCGGCCAGTGGTCCGGTCGTGCTGGTCACGCGCGCGCGAACGCGGCTCGTCTGCTTCTCGCGCGTGAACACCGTGTGGTGCGGAAGGAGTCCCAGCCCCGGGGCGCCGCCAGTCGGCGATTCGATCCGGTCGGGATCATCGATGAAACGACCCAGGATCTGGTATCCCCCACAGATGCCAATGATAGGCACCCCCCGCCGGTGCGCCGCCACGATCGCCCCGGCCAGTCCTCGCTCACGCATGAACGCGAGATCGGCGATTGTCGACTTGCTGCCCGGCAAAATCACCAGGTCGGCGTCGGCGAGCTGCTCGGGGCGATCGACGTAGCTGACCCTCACCCCTGTGTGACGCTCCAATGGACCAAAATCGTCGAAGTTCGCGATCCGGGGGAAGCGGATGACCGCAATCCGGAGCAGTGCGCCCGACTCCTCGGACGGGCCGGCAAGTCCGCGCCGGTCAAGCGTCGCCGCATCCTCTTCGGCAAGAGCGAGATCCCGGACGTCCGGGATGATTCCAAAGACGGGCAAAGCCGTCCTCTCTTCGAGAAATCGAACCCCATCCACAAAGAGCGTACGATCTCCCCGGAAACGATTCACGATCAATCCTTGAACGAGTCGACGCTCTTCCGGGGGCAGCAGATCGAGCGTTCCGATGAGTTGGGCGAAAACTCCGCCCCGATCGATGTCCCCGACGAGGACGACCGCTGCCTCCGCGTGCAGCGCGACACGCATGTTCACGATGTCCCGGTCGCGCAGGTTCACCTCGGCCGGACTGCCGGCCCCCTCGGCGACGACCACGTCGTAGGTATCTCGCAGGCGATCGAGCGCCTCGGTGACAACCGGCCAGAAGTCCAGCTTGCGCTGGAAGTAGTCACGGGCGCGGAGGGTTCCCCAGGCTTTTCCTCGCACGATGACCTGCGACCGCGCGTCGGCCTCGGGCTTGAGCAGGATCGGATTCATGTCGACCGTCGGCCCGACGCCGGCCGCGGCCGCCTGCACCGCGGTCGACCGCGCGATCTCGCCGCCGTCGAGCGTCACCGCCGCGTTGAGCGACATGTTCTGGGCCTTGAACGGCGCCACGCGCAGCCCGCGTCGGCGCAGAATGCGGCAGAGGCCGGCGGTGACAACGCTCTTGCCGACGCTCGAAGCGGTTCCCTGGACCATCACGACGGGTGCGGTCATGTCACCTGCCTCCGCCAGCGTGATGCCGTGGCAATGAAATTCGGTGCGAGGACCGGGTTACTCGCGAAATGGAGGTGGCAGTACGAGGCAAGCAGATTGCCCCGCGCGAATCCTTCACCCGTGATCGGCGCACCGAGGACAGCATAGGCGGCATCATCGGCGAGCAGTGGTCTTTCCAGAGTCGACCAGTGGAATTCGTGGCCGCGAGCGGATTCTCCCTGTCGCAGGAGCGGCGTGTCGCCGCGCGCCTGGAGCTCGCGATACCCGAGGGTGAGACGGCGTCCGACCATCGCCGACCACGCCGGCACCAGGCCGACCATTGAGAAACGCTGCCCGTCGAAATCGGTGATCCCTTCCGAGAGGTACATCAGTCCACCACACTCGGCATAGATCGGCATGCCCGCCGCGGCGACTGCGCGAAGTGCGGTGACCATCGCCTGGTTCGCCGCGAGCTCCCGCGCGTAGAGCTCCGGGAAGCCACCACCGATGTACAGAGCGTCGATCCCGTCCGGCAGGGCGGAATCGTGGAGCGGGCTGAACGGCACCAGCCTGGCGCCCCAATCGCGCAAAAGGTCGAGATTGTCTGCGTAGTAGAAGCTGAATGCCGCGTCGATCGCCAGTCCAATCGTGGCCTTCACCGGCTGTGGCGATGTCGGGAATAAGCCCGGAGGCTCGGCGTTGCCTGGGTGCGTGTTCTTGGGTCTTGCCAGTGCGAGCAGACGATCGAGATCGAACGATTGCTCGCACTGATTGGCCAGTTGCTCGAAGAACTCCTCGCTAACCTGCCCTTCCGCCGTCGGGATCAGCCCCAAGTGGCGTTCGGGAAGCGCCAGCTCATCCCGGCGCGGGAGCCCGCCGAGCACCGGCAAGCCGGTGGCTTTGGTGATCGCGTCGCTCGCCCACCGTCGATGATTCTCGCTCGCCACGCGGTTGAGAATGAAGCCGACGACGTCGAGCG
>DATLRG010000200.1:0-10813 GCA_035534795.1 Chloroflexota bacterium | reverse complement strand
AGACACAGCCAACGCAAGCCATCCGGTACCGGATGAACACCGCTGCCGCCGACGGAAGCATGTCAAGGAGATCGTCGACGAGGATCTCGGCGTGGATAGTCTTTGCGCTCATCATCAGCTTGCGACCTTTCGCTGCACTCGCTCGTCCGTACCCTCACGATACGCCATTTCCGAGCCGCTGTCCTTGCTTTGGCGCAAGGACCGGCAGATTCGCTTCACTCGGCTGGGACGTGAGGGCGCGATCCAGGCGGGGGAAGGTTCTCGGCGATGGCAGCGAGTCGGTGGGGATCGAGAACGATGATCTGCTCGCGGCGGGTCCGGATCACCCCGTCTCTACTCCAGGCGCTCAAGGTCCGGCTCGCCGTACTCAACGTCGTTCCGGACAGCTCAGCGAGGTCCTGCCGGGTCAGCCGGACGCCGACGTCGATTCCCTCGCTCGTCTTGCGCCCCATCCGGTGCACGAGACGCAGGACCGCCCGGGCAATCCGCCCCTCGACCTGCTCGGTTTGCAGGTCGCGCACCCGCGCCTCGGTGTCGCGTAGACGCCTACCCAGCACCTGGAGGAACGCGAGCGTCAAGCTCGGGTGGCGGGCGAGCAGCGCCATGAGCGTTGGCACCGCGATGCCGAGGACCGTCGCCCGGTCCATGGCCACGGCGCTAGCTCGGCAGGTTTTGCCAGCCCAGAGCCCCTCCACACCAAAAATCTCGCCGCTCGGAATCAGGTGCAGAATGACCTCACGCCCGTCGTCGGTTTCTTGAATGAACTTCACCCGTCCCTCGACCAGCACGTAAACGTTTTGGGCGGGGTCAGCCTCGCGGACTATGAACTCTCCCCTCTGCCATGCCGTTGGCCGGAAAGCCACGGCCAGATCGTCGAGCACCAGCGGCGGCAGGGAATGGAAGAGCGGAGACGCGCGCAGAAAGCGCTGACGCTCGCTCTCACACCAGAGATTGCGCGTCTCCTCGGGCAGTCGCTGCAGATTGGCGCTCACGTTCGAAACTCCTCGGCTGGTTTGGCGGCCCGCGGTGGCCAGGTCAGATCCGGACCCGGCGTGGTCGTTCGGGGAGACGGATCCCGACGGGACATCGTCAGCGCAAAATTCAGCGCGAATGCGATCAGCCCGGTCAGCGCGAGTGGCCCGGACGCGGCCAGGAACGGTCCGGTGAGCGTATTGCCGTAGGGCATGAGGGCTTCGAGCGGCACTCGCAGCAGGACACTTCCGCCGATACAAACCGTGGCCAGGTCAACCAGCCACGGCTTCCAGAGCGGCTTGCCGGCAAAAACCGGCACCACCCGCGAGGCCATGCCGACGATCATCAAGGTTACAAAGCCCAGGGCAAGCGCGTGCCGCCCCGCGTTCAAAGGTCCCCAGGCGACGCCAGCGCCGCTCAGCGCTGCCTGGACGACGACGATCGCCTGCAACCCGGTGCCCACCAGCAACCAGACATAAGCAGTGCGGATCGCCCGCAGCCAGCCCTGGCCGGTTCCCAGCTCAGCGACTGGCAGCGTGGCCGACTCGTAGAGTCGCAGTCCCCAAACGAAAGCGACCGACGACGCGAACACGATCACCGCGCCAGGTCCCGCGAGGGCGAAGCCAAAGCGTGGATCGTTGACCGGCCCGGCGACGGTCATGCCGGCGATCAGCAGGACCAGTCCAACCAGCACGGTCGGTAAAGCGCGGGAAACCACGCCATCCCGGGTTTTCGCCAAACCGCCGAAAACCGGCAGAGTGCGCAGCGACACCCCCAGGATGGTCACGATCAGAAATCCTTCGAGAATGGCTTCCAGCGCCGGCTCTTCGAACGGCTCGAAGATCGCCCCGCCCGGCTGACTCGCCGCCCCCAGCCAGACCTCGCCCAGGCTGCCGACGACGAGCCAGGTCGCGCCCGCCAGCAGCATCAGCAAAGGCAGCGTGAGGCTGCCGCACTGCCGAATCGTCCCGAACAGAACGCTCGCGTAACAGGCCGCGGCGAGGAAAAGTCCGACGAGACCAAGTGTAAAGATCAGATGGAGCAGTCCGAGATCACCCACCGTGATCGCCTGAGTTGCGCTCGCCGCGACTCCGATCAGCGCAAAGCCGAAGGAAAGAACGGCGAGGCGCGGCCAGGCGAGCGGCACCGCGACGAAGCGCGGCACGATGTGGTAGGCGACGCCAAAGACGAAAAGGCCGGCGAAACCGTAAAGCTGCAACCGCCCGTGCATCTGAATAAAGGTCAGCCAATTGACGCCCGGTAAGCCCCGGCCGAGCGCTGCC
The DNA here is from genome assembly GCA_035534795.1 of Chloroflexota bacterium. Taxonomy (GTDB): domain Bacteria; phylum Chloroflexota; class UBA6077; order FW602-bin22; family CADDYW01; genus JAJPKB01. Next base: position 8,558 of record DATLRG010000200.1, on the reverse strand, counting down.
GACGCCAGGGCCAGGCTGCCGGTCGTGAAGCCAAGCAAAAGCGCCACCGCGAGACTGGTGATCAAAAAGTACGGGTAAACTGCTCGCGGCGGCTCAGGCCGTGACACCGGCTCCGCGCCTTCGTTGGCCTGCGCCGATGCGAATGTGTTCAGCTCGGCCAGAAGCAGGTCCGGATCGACCTGATGCACCCGAGCAAAGAAAGCGACCGGCTCGCGCGGTCCGTGCGGACCGCCGCAGCCCAGCAACCCATGCCGCTCGAAGATCCCTTCCGCGGCCGGATAGCGCGTCATGATCTCCCGCACCGACGTTCCCGGTCCGATCGACGGCTCCGCCGTCGTTTTCCGCGACGTTTCCACGGCTATTCTCACCCTCCTGAACCGTGACTACTCTACACTCCATGGAGTAAGCCAGATCCAGGCGCGAATCGCCGTGACTTTAGTCACAGCCCCCCTGCCCTGGCCACCGGCGCGGCGCGCACTGGACGAACGTGATTGAAGAGGTACTCGCTGTGCTCGCTCGTTCTCACGAGGAGGGAGGAAGGGAGCGAGTGTTGGGGCAATCCCCCCTCGACCGGTAGGATGAGGTAACTCAAACCAAGTCCACCGGGAAGGGGAGGATGCCTGAGAATCATATCGCGGGTCAAAGCGGACGTGCCCATCGGGGAGCGAGCGGTCACCCTGGTGGTGCCACCAGCCCTTTCCCAAAAGATCCTGCTCACTCCTGAGATGCCATCTCCTGTCAATTGACCAACACGCTCGGAAATCTCCACGAGTAGAGAAAGTGATCACTGAGAGATCGCGATCTCTTGCATAACCTTGCGATTTCCCTCCATACTAACCGTATGAAATTGCGCATCTTTGCTGCAAGAGTTGGGGTCCGCGACGAAACCGCGCGGCGGTGGTTCAAGGTGGGGCTCATTCGCGGGTATCAGCTGCCAACGGGCACGATCATCATCACGGAGACGGAGTTTCACTGTCGGCCTTGTGGACATATGTCTCATGCGGACGTCAACGCCGCAGAGGTCATCGCCGAACGTTTCGACGACGACATCCTCAATGGCCCGCCCCTCCGCGCCACCGCCCGCACGGTCCTTCCGGCGTTGGTCGACGCGGACCCGCCGGAGCGCGTGGCGATCTCGTCGGAGGTCCGCTCCGAAGGGGGAACCCACGCCGTGGTCAATCGGCCCGGTGAATGAAAATCCCCGATCCCTTTGGGTCAGAAAACGCAAGAGGCTGGGTAACTATAAATCTGAAGGTCTATCGTATAGGTGATGTGGATGACAGCCAAACGAATTCTTGTGATTGACGACGAAGACGATATTCGAGAGGTTGCGAAGGCGTGTCTGGAGATCGTCGGGGGCTACGACGTTCTGACGGCGTCGTCGGGCCGGGAGGGCCTAGCCAAAGCGAGCGCCGAGATGCCCGACGCCATTCTCCTTGACGTGATGATGCCGGGGATGGACGGCCCAACGACCTTTAAGAAGCTTCTGGGCGAGGAGGCGACGCGAAACATTCCGGTGATCTTCCTCACCGCCAAAGTGCAGTCTGTTGACTGGCGCCAGTTGACCGAACTCCGCCCGGCGGGGATGATCGCGAAGCCGTTCGCCCCGCTCGGCCTCGCGCCCGACGTGGCAAAGCTCCTGGGCTGGGACTGACGGCTGGGGACTGGTGATCGTGGACTGGACAGGTATCGCTGCGCTCGCCTTAGCACGACTGGACGTCGCCGTCCTGGTATATTTCCTGACGGTCAACACCTTCTTTGCAGTCTTGTTGGGAAGCGCCGTGTGGGAGATGCGTCAGCACCTGCACGCGACCCGGGGTGAGGAGCGGTCGCGGCTGCTCGGCTCGCCGGTGACGCCGGTCATCAGCGTGCTCGCGCCCGCCTTCAATGAGGCGGAAACAGTCGAAGAGAGCGTCAAGGCGCTGCTCGCGCTCTACTACTCTAACCTTGAAGTGGTTGTCGTCAACGATGGTTCGAAGGACACGACGATTGACGTATTGATCCAGAAATTCGACCTCGTGCGGATCCACACCATCTACTGGCGGCAGATTCAGACGAAGCCCGTTCGCTCGTTGTATCGCTCGCGGTCCTACCCAGAGCTCGTCGTGGTTGACAAGGAGAATGGGGGCAAAGCCGACGCGCTGAACGCGGGCTTGAATCTCGCGACCGGCCAACTCGTGTGCGCGATCGATGCGGACACGCTAATCGAGCCGGACGCGCTTCAGCGAATGGTGCGCCCGTTTCTCCACCACGACGACGTTCTCGCGGCGGGCGGCACAATCCGAGTCGTGAATGGCTCGGTCGTCCGCGATGGGGTGGTGGTGGCGCCGCGTGCGCCGCGCCGGCTGCTCGCTGGCATTCAGGCCGTGGAGTATCTGCGGGCCTTTCTCTTTGGCCGCCTGGGCTGGAATCGCCTCGGCGGAAACTTGATCATCTCCGGGGCTTTCGGCCTGTTCCGTCGCGAGGCGGTGATCGCGGCCGGCGGCTACCTGCACGACACGGTCGGCGAAGACATGGAATTAGTGCTCCGCCTGCGCCAGCGTGGGTATGAGACTGGCGGCCCGCATCGGGTGGACTTTGTCCCCGATCCGGTGGCCTGGACCGAAGTGCCGGAGTCGCTGAAAGTCCTCGGGCGCCAGCGCGACCGCTGGCAGCGTGGGCTCGCCGACGTGCTCTGGCGCCACCGCGTGCTCCTGTTCAATCCGCGATACGGAGCGATGGGGCTCGTCGTCTTTCCTTACTTTCTCTTCGTCGAGCTGCTCGCGCCGCTGGTCGAGGCGGTCGGGCTGGTCGGCGTGGTCGTGGGGCTCGCGGTCGGCGCGGTCAGCATACCGTTCTCGATCATGTTCTTTCTCGCCGCCTACGGCTACGGTCTCTTGCTCACCGTCGCTGCCCTCGTGATCGATGAGTTTAGCTACCATTACGACCAGGCCCTCGTGGATCGACTCCTGCTCCTCTGCTGGGGTTGCCTGGAAAGCGTCGTCTACCGCCAGTTGACGGTAGCCTGGCGGCTGCGGGGGTTGGTCAAGTATCTCCGGGGTCGCACCGACTGGGGCTCGATGGAACACCGTGGCTTCGCCCACGCGGATAAACCCGCGCCCGGACCGAAGGGATAGGGTGCGCTCAAGGAGCCGGTCTCGGAGCGGCATCAATCCCCCGCCCGGGCACCCGGCGCCCGCACCGCGGTGGCGGGGAGACCTCGACGGTGCGGGGCTCTGGAAGTAGTGGTCCGGGGGAATGTCTCGCTACGAGGCGAACCGGCCGGACCCAGTGGCGTCTTTCCGAGGCGGCGCGCCCGCCGTGGGCAGTTCTGGCAGGTCAAGCACCTGGCGCGCCATATCCGCGGCGAAGGCGTCCGCGTCGCTCAAGGCGCGGCGAAGCATGAGGATTCCCGGAGCGCCCATGGCGCGCAACGCCAACGCCGCCTCTCGCCGGACGATCCAGGCACGATCGCGCAGGAGTGGTGCCAGGAAACGACCCGCCGGCCAGTGCTCGAGATTCCCCAGGGACCGCGCGGCGTTCGCGCGCACCGTTGCTTCGGGATCGCTCAGGAGTCCAATCAACGCTTCCACCGCCTCGGGGCCGCCCGTCGCGCCCAGCAGGTTCGCCGCGCCTCCGCGCACCCCGGGCGACTCGTGGCGGCAGAGCCGGAGCGCGGGAGCGAGCAAGCGCGGCTCGGCCAGACCCGTCGCCACCGCCAGCGCCGGCTCCAGGTGGCCACGATGGTCCTCGGTAAGGTACCGAGCGAGCGGTACAACGACGGGTCGTCCGATGCGCAGAAGTGCATCCGGGACCGCGAAGCGACAGAGGCTGCGGTCGGTGCTGAGAAGGTCGAGAAGACAGGAGATGAGTTCCGGGCTTGGGTGATCAGCAGCCCATTCAATCGCCTGCATGCGCACCAGAGGATGCGGATCGGAGAGCAGCGCGCGCATCGTCTCTTCCGACCCGCCGATGAGCGTGAGTAGGCGCGCGCCCTGGAGTCGGCGCCACCAGGCGCGGCCGCGGCACTTCGTCTCGGCGAAGGAGCGAAGGCCCATGTCGTCGGCGAGTGTCACCAGCCACTGGCGCTGCTCGCCGTTCAGGCTGTGGGCGAGGTCGGCAACCACCTGAACTTGCAGGTTTATCGGCAAATGGCGAATGGCAGGCAAATTCGCGAGGCGCGGCGCGCGGTGCGAAGTCAGCGCCGCGACCAGGGCCACACGGGCGCCTGACAGCATCGGTTGCGTCCGGCGCTCGTGCCAGTGCAGCCAGAGCGCGTGGCCGAACAGCAGCGCGACCCCGCACGTCAGCACCGTCACCTCGAGAAAGAGGACCTGGAAGAGGACAGCCTGCGTGATCACGTGCGCCATGCTTCCGTTCCGCCTGGTTTTGCCCGCGGCCTGAGCCCGTGCGGCGCCACGGTCAAAGGTCGATCGCGCGCCGAACGCGCTGCAAGAGGACCGGGACGCTGAACGGTTTCGCGACGTGGTCGAACGCGCCCATCTCGAGCGCGCGCACGACCTCGGACTCTCCGGAACGGGCGGTCAGCATGATCACCCGCGTGTGCCGCACGATACCACCTTGGGACAGTCGCTGGAGCACCGCCATGCCATTCAGCCCCGGCAGGTCGACGTCGAGGAGCACAACCTTGCCGTGGAGCTTCGGATTCTCGCCGCCGAGGAGTGACACTGCTTCTTCTCCGTCCTTAAGCCAGCGCGTACGGTAGCCACGGGACTCGAGGGCGTGCAGGAGGAGGCCGGCCAGCACGTCGTCGTCGTCAACCACGACGACATCCGCGATTGGCCAGTCCTGATCGGAATCGGGATGCCACCCCGTCGGTAACACGCGGTTTCGGCCGGCTCCCTTGGCCTGGTACAGCGTCTGATCGGCGGCGCGAAAGAGCGCGAAGAAATCGGTCCCGTCCGATGGGAACTGCGCGACGCCGGCGCTGAACGTAACCGAGAACGCGCCGCCGTCGGCGCTGGTGAACTTTTGCTGGCGAAGGCAATCCAGCGCCTCGGCCACGCGCCGCACGCCGTCGTGCTTGGTCACGCCGTACATCGCGAGGATGAACTCTTCGCCGCCCCAGCGGGCGACCAGATCGGAACCGCGAAACTCGCGACGCAGCAATGCGCCGAGTCGGCGCAGCACGGCATCTCCGGCGCCGTGGCCGTGGCAATCGTTGATGCTCTTGAAATCGTCGAGGTCCAGGACGGCCAGGCAGAGCGGCTGGTCTTGACGATTCGCCAGGAGGAGAAAGTGGTCGACCACCTGCCTGGCCTTGCGCGAGGTGGCGACGCCGGTGACGAAGTCTGTTTCCGCCATGGTCCGGTGGAGGCGAACCCGTTCGAGACGGTTGGTGATGCGCGTGACCAACTCCGGGCCGATCACCGGTTTTGTGACGTAGTCGTCGGCGCCCGCCGCGAAGATGCGACCTATCGTGACACGATCGGTCGCGGCGGTCAGGAAGAGGATTGGCATGCCGCTCCAGCGCGGATCGTTGCGGACGATGCGGCAAAGCTCGATGCCGCTCAAATAGGGCATGTCCACGTCGAGCACCAGCAGGTCCGGCGACACCTCTTTCAGCGTCTCCCAAAAACGCAGCGGATCGCTCAGGGGCGTCAGCCGCAAGCCATGCGGCTCTAGCAGCGCGCCCATGGAGGCGAGGACGTGCGGGTCGTCGTCCACCGCCAACACCTTGCTGTCGGCCGTCTGAAACTGGTTCATTATCTGGAGAACTGCCTCGATGATGTCGGAGGGCGGCAGTGACTTGAGCACGAATCCGCGGCCGCCGAGACGGGCCACCTCCACGCGATCCGCGAAATTGTCTCGCGCCGTGAGAACCACGACCGGAATCGGGGGGGTGCTCTCACTCATCTCCATCAGAAACGCCTGCCGATCTTCCGTCGGATCGAGAAAGCTGCTATCGAGCAGGACGACGACGGGCCTCGTCCGCGAGACGATCTCGCGCGCCGCCGCGAGACTCAGCGCCATTTCCGCCCGCATTCCCTGGCTGGTCGCGGCGAGAACCAGTTGTTCCGCGACGTTGCGATCGGCATCGATCACGAGGAAGAGAGTGGCCGCGACAATTGACGTTGCCTCGCCCTGATCTGGCAAGTCGACCGGTCGCTCGAGTTCCGTTCGTAGCTCGACCACGAGCTGCGAGAGTCGGAGGGCGTCAGCCGGTCCGAGGACCGTTTCCGACTGGAGCGTCTGCTCGATTTCTCGGCCTATGGCCGATCCTCGGGTGAAGCCGAACGTCCCAACCGCTCCGGCGAGCTTGTGTGCTTCGCGCTGGCCCTTCCGCCGTGTGTCAAGGTCCAGCGTTCCTTCGAGCACGGCGAGAACGACCTCCTCGAGCACCGCGACCCGGCTCAAGTTCGCGTCCTTGAATTTCGACCACAACGCTTTGAGCGTCGTGGTGGCCTGTTGCTTGACCTGCGAGTCGACGGCGCGAGCGGGAAGAAGGGCGACACCCAGCGCAGCCGCGACGCGGCGGGCGAGTTCCTCGCGGTCGACCGGATGGAACATAATCTGGTTCACGCCGAGGTCGCGGACCAGGTGGCGAGGCAGGTCGTCGGCGAGATCGCGATCGAGGGTGCAGACGATGGGAAGATGCTTCAGCCCCACCTGGCTGCGGATCCTGCTAATCAGGTTCGGGGTCGTCGACGCGGCAAATTGATGATCGACGACGAGCAAGGAGGATTCGCCGTCCACGAGGTGTCGAAGGACATCCTCAACGCCGACGACCAGTTGGACGCGGCTACTCGCCAGGCGCTTCTCCAGGAAGCTCACGACATCGTCGGGTAGCCCCGCCACCAGTACGCGAGCCATCGACGGCGACGCCTCGCCTGTCGACGACATCGTGTTCGCCGTGCCGCGATCAGCCATCGACGCCCTCCGTCCCCCGTTCCGCCGCGGCTGCCGGTCGCCGTGGAACGACGCGCGTGAGCACGGCGACGACTCGATCCACGAACGCGGCGGGCGAGATTTGTCCCTTGGTGAAATACTGCGTTTCTCCGAGGTGCAGTCGTTGGCGATCGGCGTTGGAGACGTCCTTCGCAGAATAGACGACCAGGCACACACCGCGTAGCCGATCGTGCTGCCCGAGCCAGTCGACCACGGCAAAGCCATCGCCCTCGGGCAGGATCAGATCAAGCACGATCAGGTCTGGCGCGACTTCTTGGCTGAGATGGATCGCTTCGCGTCCCGACCGGGCGTGGAACGTCTCCACGCCGCTGCGCTGGAACATCGCGACGAGAACTTGAGCCAGGTCGACGTCGTCTTCGACGATGAGAACACGCGGCGTGACCGCCGATTGGTGCAGCGCACGGTGGAGGGCCTGAAACAGCAAGGCTTCCTCGAATGGTTTCGTCACCCAGTCGACGATTGTTGACCGAGGCGGCAGATCGTCGTCCGGGGGAATGGCGCTGCAGATGATGACCGGGATGGTCTGGGTCTCCTCGTGTCTTCGCAACGCGGCCAGCGTCTCCCATCCGTTCATTCCCGGCATCAGTAGATCGAGCAGAATCGCGCCGGGGTGGAGCGTGATGGCCTCGCGGACGGCCGCCTCGCCATCGCCGACGGCCACGACACGGTAGCCGCGCTGCACCAGCATCGCGTTGACCACACTGCGGATCGAGGGATCGTCGTCGCAGATCAGCACGGTCGGCCCGTCACTTTCGACCGCAGGGGAAGCCGACGTCTCGCCCGCAAGGGCGGGAATTGTGAAGAAGAAAGTGCTCCCGGTGCCGTGCTCCGGTCCGCTCTCCGCCCAGATCCGCCCGTTGTGCTGGTGGGCGATACCTCGGCAGATCGCCAGGCCGAGACCGGTCCCTCCCTTCTCGCGGGAGTCGGAGGCGTCGACCTGCTGGAAGCGCTCGAAGATCGACTCAATCTTGTCGGGGGGAATGCCCCGGCCCTCGTCCTGGACACGGAACTGGATCTGATCGCCACGCTGCGCGGCATCCATGCAGATCTTGCCACCCGCCGGCGAGAACTTGATCGCGTTGCTCAGGAGGTTGGTGAAGACCTGAATGATCCGGTTCGGATCGGCAAAAAGACGGACGTTGAAGGGTGTAATCGAGATCGACACGCCGGCCTTGTCCGCCATCGCCTGCACGGTCTCGACGGCCTGGACCATCAGGTCGGCCGCATCGCAGTCCTGCTTCTGCATCAGTGCCTTACCGGAGTCGATCCGCTCGACATCCAAGATGTCGTTGATCAAAGCGACCAGCCGGTCCGTGTTCTTGACCGCGATATCGAGCATGTGTTGCGCCTGCGCACTCAATGGCCCAATCAGTCCGCTTGCGAGCAGGCCGAGCGAGCCGCGGATCGAAGTGAGCGGCGTACGTAGCTCGTGGCTGACAACCGAGATGAACTCGTTTTTCAGCTTCTCGATGCGATACCGTTCGGAGACATCGCGGAACGTGACGACCGCCCCCACCACGGCGTCTCCTTCCACGATCGGGGCAGCCACGTACTCGACGGGAAAGCTTGTCCCATCCTTTCGTCGGAACATCTCGCCGGACGCGAATCGAGGCTGACCAGCCCGCAAGACACACGCAATCGGGTGCTCC
>DATLRG010000199.1:0-9772 GCA_035534795.1 Chloroflexota bacterium | reverse complement strand
GGCGATCCCCGGGGCAAATAGCGCGAGCACCGGGTTTGGCGCGGCGTAGTGCAGCGCTGCCATCGCTACCTGCGCGTCGACCCTTCGCACGTCGGTCAGCGGCCGGCCGGTCTGGTCGGTCAAGCGGACCTCCACGTCGGCAGGGTCGTAGATGTGCGGCTGAATCTGCATGCTGGCGACGACGTCGCCCACGGCGCGCTGCTGCGCGAGGCCGCCGCCGGTCGGTGTGGGCGCTGGAGTGGGAGTCGGAGGTCGCGGAAGAGCGGTTGGGGACGCGGGGACAGCCGTCACCGCGGGGGCAGCGCTCGTCGCGCCGGGCGGGGCGGTCCCGCTGGTCGCCGCGACCGGGCTGACCGTCGTTAGCCCCGGCGCTCCTGCTGACCCCTGACCGCCGGTCGTCGACGCCTGGTTCGCCGCGCTTACCTGCGACTTCAGGTAGTTCAGCACGTCCCAGCGCTGCTGGTCGGTCAGCTTGTCCTGGAACGCGGGCATGGCCGAGCCCGGAAAGCCGTTCGCGATCCAGCCTTCGAGGTCGCCGTCGGGGTGGAGTGGGACGTGGACGATCAGGTTCGACGGCGGCGGGCTCAGCGTCTGGGCCATCGGCCCGTCGCCGCGCGCGTCGACGCCGTGGCAGATGGCGCAGCTGGCGCGGAACACGACGGCACCATTGGCGACCGACTGGGCCGTTGGCGGGTGGGCCAGCGCCTGTGTGCTCGCGGCGGACTGGGCCTGGGCCTGCTGGACGTCACGGACGCTGAGGAAGCCGCCGATTCCGCCCAGACAGACGCCGCAGAGCACGATCGCCCCGGCGCGCCGCAGACTCCGCCGCCGCAGCCAGACGCCGCGCGCGATCGACAGCAGGCCGACCACCACGATGAGCAGTCCTTCGTAGAACTGCACCGTCAGGGGAAGGCCACTGCTCGCCAGCGAGCTGGCCCCATTGGGCGTCACGTCGAAGCCATACTCGGCGATGACGTCGTCCTGACCCGCGCGCCGAACGGCAAGCTCGGCCTGCCAGCGCCCGGCGACTGCCAGGTCGCTGGTCTGCGCGGTGAACCGCCCGCTGCTCCCCGGCGCGAGCTGGATCTCCGTCACCCCGAGGTTGCTGTCCAGGTAGGTGAACCGGAGGCTGACCTGCTGAACGTTCGACACGACCTGGCCGCTCGCGTCGCGGACCGAGACAACGTAGCTGTTTGGCCCGGGGCGGCCCGGCGACAACGTCAGCGTCGTTTGCAGGTTGCCGGCCGGTTCGCTCAGGGTCAGCGGCCCGGCGGTCGCGCTGCCGGGCTGCTGCGCCGGGCTCAAGCTGGTCATCACGCCCGCCGCGGCGACGACAGCCGCCGCGAAGAGCACCTCCATGCGCACCGTCCACTTGAAGAGCGCCGCGGTCTCGCGCACACGCGCGAGCATCGCAGCGGATGCCTTCGAGCGCCCGGCGAGGAAGACCGGGCGAATCACGAAGTGATTGATCGCGGCGATGGCGAGCAAGGGCAGGATCAGCAGCATCTTGACCAGCAGCGCCTGCCCGTACCCGCTATTCAGCAGATTGTCGAGCGTGCCGACGTGGAAGAGCGCTTCGCCCAGGCCGGTCACGCCAAGCACGGCGAGGGCCACGCCCGCGACGACGGCGAAGCGCGGGACGACGCCGCCGAGGACTTTCGCGCGTTCAGCCGCGCTCCCCACCGACGTCAGCGAGGGGACGAGCGCGGCCAGTTGGATCAAACCCCCGACCCAGATGGCGACCGCGGCCAGGTGCAGCCAGTCGGCAATGATGCCCAGCGGGGTGAGCGAGCCAACCGCCGCGCTGTGGCTCGACAGCGAGATCGAGAGCAGGAGAGTGCCACCCACGAGCAGGGCAGCCCGATCGACGGTGCCCGGGGCGAGGCGCTGGGCGACGCGGCCACGCGAGACCAGCAGCGCGCCGAGGACGAGACCCAGGATCACGCGGACGATCCAGAGCTGGCCGTACTGCGTTTCGGTCGCGACATGGATCGCCGGGGCGCCGATCGCTCCCAGCAGCGATACTCCGACCGCGAGCGACGCCTGATTGAGCAGCAGGACCAGGTTGCTCGCGACGAACAGGGCCCAGGTCGCGCCGGCGAGCCGCAGTTGATCGCGGCTCACCCGACTGGGCGCACTCGAGTCAGGGTCACGGGCGCTGGCCGCGTCCTGCAGGAGCCAGAACGCGGCCGCCCCGGCGAGCGCGGCCGTCGACAACAGGGTCAGCCAGCGCAGGACCATCTCCAGCGGCGACCCGGAGACGGCTCCCGCGGCGATGCCCTCGGCGGCTCCCGCTACCGGCGCGCTGGCGACTCCGACGCCGAAAGGAACGATGCCCCGGACGATGTGGCCATCGACCTTCGACTCGGTCACCCAGGCGATCGCGTAGTTTTACAACGAGAGATATATCGGATATGATATAGGTTCACACCATCTTATTCAGGGAGGAACTCTCATCGCTATGCCCGCACCCACGGTCCCGACCATTGATGTGACCGACGCATTGCCGACGGAACGGACGCTGACCGCCGCCGACATCCCCGATTTCGCGGCTGAACTGGCGGCCTATCACGCGATCTTTGCCCCGCTCTTTCGGCGGAGCGAACAGCGGGTGTGGGCCGACGCCTACCTGCGTGGCCTGCTCACGGCCGACGTTCCGCGCAAGAACATCGAGGCGATCGCCCTGCGCCTGTTCGGAGCCGGGGACGGAGCGGGGCGGACGGTGCGGGCGCTGCAACAGTTTGTCGGCGCGGGCGGCTGGGACGATGCGGCGATCCTGGCCGCGCATCAGCGCTTGGTTGACGAGACGCTCGGGGAGGAGGACGGGGTCCTGATCATCGTCGGGAGCGACTTCCCCAAGCAGGGAAGGCATTCTGCCGGGGTAGCGCGTCAATGGTGCGGGCAGAGCGGCAAGACGGACAACTGCCAGGCGGGTGTCTTCCTCGGCTACGCCAGCCGCCAGGGCTACACCCTGCTCGATCGACGTCTCTATCTGCCCGCCCGCTGGTTCACCGACGCGTATCGGCAACGCTGGCAGGCGTGTCGGATTCCCGAGGGAACGCCCTTTCGCACCAAGCACGACCTGACCGCCGAACTGGTCGAGGACATCCGGAAAGGCCAACGCCTGCGCGCGCGGTGGGTGGTCGGCGATGAAGGGTTCGGCGATGCCCCCGCACTGCTCGATCGCCTCGCCGCGACCGGCCTGTGGTACCTGGTCGAGGTGCTCCAGAACACCCAGGTCTGGCCGCTCGTCGAACCCGACGGGCACACCGTGCGCCCGCGCCCGTACTCCTGGGTTCCGCCCCAGACCCCCACGCGCAAGGGACCGGCTCCCCGCCGCGCCCGCCTTCACCCGGCGAGCCCGACCAAGGTGCGGGTGGAGGCCTACGCCGCGCAGATTCCCGCGGCGTGCTGGCAGCGCTGTCGGGTTCTCGAAGGGAGCAAAGGGCCGCTGATGGCCGACTTCGCGGCGATCCGAGCGGTCACGGTGCGCGATGACCTGCCCGGTCCGGAGGTCTGGGTGCTGTTCCGCCGGAAAGTCAGTGCTGCGGCCGAGGAACCCGAACTGAAGGTGTACCTGAGTTGTGCCCCCGCCCAGACCCCGCTGACCGTCTTGGTGCGGGTCAGCGGGATGCGCTGGCCGATCGAGGCGTGCTTCGCCGAGGGAAAAGGGGAGTTGGGCTTGGACCACTACGAACTCCGCTTTTGGCGCGGCTGGCATCACCACATGACCATGGTCATCCTGGCCCATCATTTCCTGGTTCGCCTGCAGCGCCGGCTGAACCAGCGAGAGGGGGGCCCACAAGCAGCCAGTGCAGCCCTCGCCGGTGGTTGCGATCACGCGAGGGGAACCGTCGCCGACCGCCGACCCGTTTGCACCGACTCTCCTCCCGCCCGCGCCCAATGGGCTGAGCCTCGCCGAGGTCCGCATGCTCCTCACGACGGCTCTCCCCCAACCGACCTTCGACCTGCCGGCGGCGTTGGACCTGCTGGCCTACCAGCGCACCCGCAAAGCCGCCGCCTATCGGTCGCACCGCAAACGCACACTCACCCTGCTGAACCAGCGGCGTGAATAGCATGTCTCGTAAAACTAAAACTAGGACACGATGAACGCCAGCCAGCCAACACTCAGCCCGCTGCGGTGCCATGCACCTCGATCACTACGTCCAACACTGCGGGGATACTCATCTCCTCCATCTGCCGCGACAACAGAGGGATGTCGTCGATCTGCTCGCTCCGAATCTCCATCTCCGCCATAGCACGTCAACGATGGGGCAATCCCGCTCTCCCATCAAGAAATGAGCGGAGGTTCAGTCCCTGATGCTCCCGATCCTACGATGTCACCCGGTGGCTTTCGAGTAACGGAAGCGCCCCAGAGTTTTGCCTCATCCTGAATTGCGACGAACCGGCAGAGCAGTTGTCTCGGCCAGGCAAGCTATCATGTTTAGATCCGTTCGCCGCGATTGATAGCATGAGCATGAGGGCCTGATCGTTACAATTCGGTCACTGAGGCGAGAGCATCCAGTGTTGGCTCAACGCTTGCTGGTTCGCTTCCAAGGAGCGCCAGCTGCTCGGGCCACTTGATTCCCGTGGACGTTAGGATGCACGCGATCCGAGCAGTTGGCGGGACACGTTTGTCGACGATCAGCTTCCTGGCCGCGGCGACCGGAATACACGACGCGGCCTCGGCCGCGATGCCTTGACGACTCAGTGTTCGCATTGCTGCAAGAATCTCCTCTTCCGTGACTCGGACCCCCAACCCGTCCGACTCGCGCAACGCACGGAGCGCATGATCGCCGGCGACTTCCTCGCGGGTCGATGTTGCGATGGAGTACGCCGTCTTGACGGGGGCAACACGTGAGAGACCGCGCTCGAAGGAGTTCACGACCGGGCTAGCCCCCTCAGCCTGACAGGCCACCATATGTGGCACGGCGGAGACAATCCCAAGATCCCGAAATTCACGCAACCCCTTGTAGATCCCGTAGAGCTGATCACCACCGCCGACTGAGGTCAGCACGTAGTCGGGCGGCGCTTCTCGGCTCTGCAGAACGAGTTCGTAGCCAATCGTCTTGTAGCCTTCGAGGCCGAATGGAGTGCCGATGGGGTCCGGCAGCGAACCCGTCGCTGGGAACCAACCGTGCTGCCGAGTAAGTATGGTCACCAGTCCACCGCGGCCGTGCCATTCGGTCGCCACCGCCCGGGCCCCGTACGCCTCGATCAATTGGCGCAAAATCATCGGAGTTTCGCGGGGAACGAGAACCAGGGAACGGAGCCCGGCCGCCCCGGCGTAAGCGGCGGCGGAGGCGCCGTGGTTGCCGGTCGAGGATGCCACGATTTTCGCATAGCCGAGCTCACGAGCAACGCTGACGGCGACACTGCTGAAGCGATCCTTGAACGACCACGTCGGGTTCATGCTTTCGTTCTTGAGCAAGAGATTCGGAACGCCGAGCGTATCGTTCAGGGACGGGTGATGCAGGAGAGGCGTTCCGCCCTCGCCGAGTGAGACGGCGCGGTCAGGGTCAGCGACTGGTAAGAACGGTGCGAAGCGCCAGATACTTCCGCGAGCTACCTGGAGTACTGTCTTGTCGAGCGACTTCCAGGCTGCATCCAGATCGAAGTGTACCTCCAGCGGCGCTCGAATCGGTTTGAGGTCACAATTCGGACACCCCTCGAACATCGGCCCGAAGGGAAAACGTGCGCCACACGTGTTACAAGCTAACCAGCGTTCTATCAACCTGGCGACCATCAAGCACCATCATTGTGGTGCCATGCAGGCAAGATGCGCGGTGTAGGCGTTGCCATGACCGTAGATGTTGCCTCCCGCAAGACTACTGGCCGCAGCGTACTCTTTCCGGGGACACCTGTCAACGGCGTTCATGCCTCGACTCCAAAGGTAGGTGGTGCTACCTTCGGGCGGACTCTCGCGGCGCGAAAACGGCGTGTCGACGCCAAGCGATCGGGGCCCGTTCGCATTGTAAAAACAAGTCACCAACCGACGTGGGAACAGGGTCTCGTTCATGATCGGCCGGGCCAGCACCGTGTTGAGGATGTAGACTTAGCGATGGTTTCCTGCTTTTGGTCGGGGTGCGACCGGAGATCAGAGAAGCGCTGGACGGCGGAGGGAACGAATGGCTGCGAGGGAATGGGATCCAGAGGCGCGTCATCGACTCGACGATCTCGATGAGCTTCGGAATGACGTGCTTCGGTTCGCTATTTACGCTGTCCTCGGATGCGATGCCCTGGTCCTGCTGGCCATGCTGGCTGTCCCAACAGTTTTCCTGCCGTCGTGGGGCATCTCGACCGCGTCTATCGTGGCCGTCGCGATCGTTTCTGCCATCGCCTTCTGGGCGCGTCGCCTGGGCATTCGTGCCGCCTCGATTACTCTCACTCTTGGTCTCGGGTTGATCCTATCCGCTCTGGTGAACCTGTACCCAGCCCAGACGGTGGCACCCTGGCTCGTGATCGACGTCATTCTTGTGGCCGCGTTACTGGGCTCGCGGGGAGGGTACATCGCCGCAGCCGCGCTCAGCGCGGCGCTGGTGGCCACGAAACCGGCCGTGCTGGGCAACCCAATCGACTGGCTTGATCTCAGCATGATCGGACTCATCTGGACCACGGCAATCCTCGCCTGGATCACGTCCTACCCGCTCGGCCGTGCCCTCGAATGGGCCTGGCGTAGCTACGTCCAGGCGCTCCAAGTGACACAGGAGCTGCAGAAACAACAAGGGCAACTCACTCGAACGCTCAAGAGTTTGAACGAGGCCTACGAGCGTTTGGAGGAGGTGAATCACGAACTCGAACGAGCCCGCGAAGCGGCAGAACAGGCCCGTCGACTGAAGTCGCAGTTTGCCGCGAACATCAGTCACGAGTTACGAACCCCGCTCAACCTGATCGTCGGCTTCGCTGACATGGTGGCAAACGCCCCCAACGTCTACGCTGGCGAGGTGCTACCGGTTGCTTACCGGGGAGACGTCGAGGCCATTCACCGCAACGCCACGCATTTAGCAAGTCTGATCGACGACGTCCTCGACTTGAGCCAGATCGATGCTGGACGCATGGGACTCTACAAAGAATGGATCGTGCTTCCAGAGGTGGTGGCCGAGGGCGTCCGGGCGGTCGAAGCGCTCTTCGCCCGGAAGAATCTGACCGTCGTCTCCGATTTACCAGACGAATTACCGCGAATCTACGCAGATCGTGCGCGCCTTCGCCAGGTGTTCATGAACCTGCTGGCGAACGCTGTCAAGTTCACCGAGACCGGGGGCGTCCGGATCTCGGCGACTCGTCGGGGTAATGACGTGGTGGTGTCCGTCGCGGATACCGGGATCGGCATCGCCCCGAACGACCTGACAAAGGTCTTCGAGGAGTTTCGACAGTTGGATGATTCCATCCGACGCCGCAACTCCGGCAGCGGACTGGGCTTGGCAATCAGCAAGCACTTCATCGAGCTTCACGGTGGCGCGATCTGGGCCGAGTCCGAGTCCGGTAAGGGCACGACGTTTTTCTTTTCGATTCCATTGCACTCACACGTTATCAGCGAGACGATCCGTCGTGACTGGGAGACCTGGGCCCGGCTTCTCCCGGATCAAGACGAACCGGTGCCAACCGTCATGGTTGTCGGCGAGGATCCCGGCATCGACCGAATCTTCCAGCGGCACCTCGATGGATACCAAGTGTTGTCGGTGCCCGACGCCGAGGGTGGATCCCAGCTACTTCGCCAAACCACGGTCGATGCAGTCATCGTCGTCGGCTCACCGCAGGCGTCAAGCGGCCCGACGCTGCCACCTCTTCCCAAAATCCCGCCCGGGATGCCGGTGATTGCTTGCTCCATGGCTGGCCGTCATGAGGCATCAGAGGATCTGGCCGTGGCCGACTTTCTGGTGAAACCGGTGTCTCGCGAGGCGCTCCTCGCGGCCCTGGATCACCTGGGTAGACACGTCCGGCGTGTGCTGGTTGTCGATGATGATCCGAGCATGGTGAAACTGCTTGCCCAGATGATCCGCTCGGCGTCGCGACGCTATCGCGTACTCCGAGCCTATGCCGGCGAGGAGGCGCTGCAGATGTTACACGAGCAACGACCAGATGCATTGGTCCTGGATCTGTCGATGCCCAACATGGATGGCTACGACCTCCTGGCTCGCCTCCGGATGATGCCAGACGTGGCGAACACGCCAGTCATCGTGGTGACCGCTTTGGGTTACGAGATTGGCGGCGTTGGCTGTCGGGTAACCACGATCACCCGCGAGGGTGGGTTGGGCACCGGAGAGCTACTGGGCTGTCTCAAACACGTTCTGGATGAGCTGTTGTCTTCACCGCACAGCGATCGAGCGCAGTCAAGAGCTGTTGCTGATTCAGAGGCTTGGGGAGGAAGGCAACCGCTCCCAGCGCCAGCGCCAAATCCTCCTCCGGAAGCACCGAGCAGACGATAACGGGGACCTCTCGCGTCAGCGGATGGCCACGCAGGTTCTGCAGAATCTCCCAGCCATCCTGGACCGGCATCATGATGTCAAGGATGATGACATCGGGGCCTGCCGTCAGCGCCGATTCGAGCGCTTGCGGACCACTACTGGCCTCGAGAATGAGGTACCTACCGGCGCCGAGATAGCGACGGTAAAGGCGCAGCGCGTCGGGATTATCGTCAACGACCAGCACCGCGGTGAGCCGACCGGTCGGGAGAGCCAACAATAGTGACAGCCGCTCATCGCCGCCGGCGATTTCCACGGTTCCTCCGTACGACGCGATGAGTTGTCGAGCAACGACCAGATGAGGAGACGCCGTGGCATTGCCTCGCGCCTGGAGTGGCACGAATCGAAATGCGTTGATCGAGAGAGTCACACGCTTGCCGATCGGAGGGCCGGGCAACGTCTTCCCGGTGACCGCAGTCACCACCACCTGCCCTTCTTGTACCCAATCGATGGCGTGTTGGAATGCCGCCAGAAGCAGCTGGCGTAGCGAGGAATGGTTGATCGCCACGGGAGGAACACCCGGAGTGAGGGCGGAGGAGAGATGTACGCGGCGCACCCTCGCCAATGGTTCGAGAGTGATCAGGATGCCATCGATGCTTCCAACAAGGTCCGTCATTTCGTGAGTAGAATCCTCGACCATTCGGGCCATTTCCGTCTCGAGCTGAGCTGACGATTCCTGATTGGTGGGCGGATCAGCAGTGGAGAGCGCAGCACGATCCGATGCACTCTCGATGGCGATGTATCGCCGCCAGAGGGCGGACGTGATCGCCTCCATCGCCTCGTGATGCGCTCGGCGACACTGGCGCGGACCGATCCCCAGTTCGTCTGCCACCTGAGGCATGTTCAGCATTTCCCGGTAGCGAAGACACAGGCAGCGATACGCCCGCCAGAACGGGGACGCAAAGTATGTATCGTCCGGTGGTTTCAGCGCGTCGATGGCACCCTGGAGAATCTGGTGCAGAGTGCGCCCAGGTGACGCGTTCGGACCGGCGGGGCCGGTTAGCGCGATCAGTGGATGCGCCTGAAGATACGCATAATCATACAAATGAGCAAGGGCATCGTGGACCTCGCGGTCAAACTGAGGACGGTCCAGTACGGCACACTCCTGATCTGTCCACGTGGTGCATGATACGGTCAGGGCGGCGGAACATCAAGTCGGGACACCATACGCTGACGTTTTGATATAGGGCAATCACGGGCTCAGGCCGTAGTGAGCCAGGATGTCGGCAGGAGAGCCCAACTCGGGTGGGATGCCGTCGGACTTGATCCGCAAGCCGGCGAGGACGGCGAAAGCCGAGATGTGGAAGATG
>DATLRG010000198.1:0-2331 GCA_035534795.1 Chloroflexota bacterium | reverse complement strand
TCCCTCGCTGCGAGCGGCCGCTCGCGCCGCCCGGCGCGTGCTCCACGTTCTCTGGCTGGGCCTGCTCGAGCTGCTGACGCCGGTCGTCGCGGTCCTGCTCGCTCCCCTGTTTTACTGGCGAATCCTCACGCCGAATCCCAGCGACGTAGCGACTTTCCCCTCGGGCGACTTCACCGACCTGCACTACCCATATCAACGCTGGGTCGCCGAGGAGTTGGCGCGTGGCGAAAAACCTTATTGGGACGCCTTCGTCTCAGCCGGTCACTCCGCCGTGGGCGACGTCCAGTTCCGTGTTTTCTATCCGCTGGACAACTGGCTCGCGCGGCTTGTCGGCGGCGGATTACCGGTCCGGGCGCTCGAATGGGAGATTATCGCGCACGTCGCGCTGGCGTCCCTGTTCACTTACCTGCTGGCGCGTCGACTCACCGGCAGTCGGATCGGCGGTCTGCTCGCGGCGCTGGTCTTTGGCTTTGGTGGCTATCTCTCTGGCTTTCCCATCCAGCAAGGAATCATCCTGGACGCCAGCGTCTGGCTGCCACTGGTCCTGCTCTGCATCGACGTCGGCGCGGACTACAACGTCGTCGCGGCGTTCGCCGTGGCGGCCGGCGCCCTGGCCTTCTCCGCGCTCGCCGGCCACCCGCAAACGCTGTTCTACGTCTGCTTCGCGTCGGGTCTCTACCTGCTGTTCAAGGGGTGGAATCAAGGTCGCATTCGCTGGGCGGCGCTGCCCGGCCTGCCGGTGCTTTTTCTGGGCGGAGGCGCGCTGGCCGCCAGCGCCCTGATCCCCGCGTACTTCCACCTGGGATTGACCGACCGCACCGACGTCTCGTACGCCTTCAGCAGCAGCGGCTTTGCCCTGCACGAAACGCTCGGCCTGGTGCTCCCGGGTCCACTTGGCGGAACTCCACTCTACAACGGGGTTTTCACCCTGCTCCTCGTCGCTGTCGCGCTCGGCTCGGCCCGCCGACGCGCGAACAAGCTGTTCTGGGTGGGTCTGGGCGTCCTCAGCCTGCTGCTGTCGTTCGGCGGCGCGACCTTTCTTCAATCAGGCGCCTATCTGCTGCTCGGACCTTTCAAGTTTCGCGACTACGAACGGATCGTGATGCTGTTCGATCTGTCCGTCGCCGTGCTGGCTGGCTACGGCGCCGCCGAGCTGACCGGCCGTCGCCCACCGCGGCTCCGCTGGCTACGCCGTGCCATTGTCTGGCCAATTGCTGCATTGGTCGGCTTCGGACTGCTCTGCGCGGTCGAGTACGTCAGCGCGACCGGCGACGCCCAGAATCGGCTGCTGGGCCTGGTGGATCGAGCCGTGTTCATCGCGCTCGTGATCGGCCTGGGCGCCGCCATCGCCTTCGCGCGCGAACGGCGAAGCTTGAGACCGGGCATCGCGGGATTGCTCGCGGTCCTGCTGGTCGGTCTCGACCTGTTTTCGATGAATTGGCAGAGTAACCTGCGCCCGGGCGCTCCCGATCAGCTCGTCGCGCCGACGCCAATCGCCGATTATCTCGAAAACTACACGACCGGGCTCTTCCGCATCGCCAGCGAGGGGTTGCTCCCGGGTGATGGAAACGCGGGAGACCTTTTCAGATTGCAGGACGTCGTGGGAAACAGCCCGCTGGAGACGCGCGATTACGCCGACTTCACCAGCACCGTTCCCGAGCTCACGCGCTGGCAGGTGCTGAACGTCCGCTACGTCGTGACGAAGCGCAAGATCGACGACCCGCGACTGCTGCTGCTGCGGCAGGACGGCGATCAGAACCTCTACGAGCTGGACGCCAAGGACCGCTTACCGCGCGTCTACGTCGTGCATCAGACCATCCCGGCCCCCGATCGTCAACTGGCGCTTGAGCTGGTCAAGAGCGCGGACCTGCGAACGACGGCGGTCGTCGAAGGCATGGCCGTGGCCATGAGCCAGAGCGAGGAGGACCGATCGCGGGTCGAGTTCACGTCCTACCACGCGGACGACCTGTCGCTGAAGGCGGTCCTGCCCACTCCCGGCCTGCTGGTCCTCAGCGAGGTAGACTATCCTGGCTGGCAGGCGGAGGTCGATGGGCGCCCCGTGCCGATCGTGCGCGCCGACGGAATCCTCCGCGCCATTCCGTTGGACGCGGGTACGCATCAAGTCCGATTCCAATTCGTTCCGCCGGGCCTGCAGGCGGGCGAGAGCCTCGGCTCGCTTGCCCAGAAGGCGCTGATCGACCTGGTGATCGCCGAGGTTGTCCTCCGTGTCGCCTGGACCACGCTCGGGCTGGCTCGCCGCCTCTGGTTGCATCGCTAGGGAAGGAATCAGGGGCGGGTTGGGACAGAGCCGGTGCCAAATTGGCCCGATGG
>DATLRG010000197.1:0-3207 GCA_035534795.1 Chloroflexota bacterium | reverse complement strand
ATCTCAGCGCGCGGTTTGCCCGAGATTTCGGCGGTCTGCGGCCGTACGTGGTCCGAGAATGGGAATGGTATCGCTCAAAAGGGGTGACGCCCAGCCAGATCATCCATACCGATAACCTCTATGGCTGGGGCGCGGCGCCATCCGGCTTCAACACCGATCCGCGTTTCGGGGTGAGTGAGGTGGGACCGGGTTTCAACAACACCGGCTTCTGCCACGGCGGCGTCGCCCAAAACTGCTTCGACATCGCCCGCCAGAATGGCGCCTACTACAGTCGCGAGTGGCAGAGTGCGCTGCGCGCCGGCCGTAAGCTTGCCGCGGTGGAAACCTGGAACGAGTTCAGCGAAGGCAGCGGTATCGCCGAGACGGTCCAGTTCGGCCGACTCTACATCGACCTGACCCGCAAGTACGCCGACGCCTTTCACGCCGGACGGACGAGCGCCAGTTAGCCGAGATGGTCGGCGAGATTGGAAAGGCCGGCCAGGCTCAGGTGGTGGTCAAAGGCGAAAACCGAAAAATCGCCTCGGCCCTAAAACTGCACTTCGCGACCGGCAATACGGAGGTGCCCAGATGCCCGATCGGAAGCCGGTCGTGCTCCTCGTCGAACACGATCCGGACGTGCGTGAGCTTGAAAAGATCGTCGTCATCGATGCGGGGTACGACGTCACGTTTTCGCCGGCTCCGAGCGATCCCGTCGCCTTTGCCAGGGAAAGCCAGCCGGACGTGATCGTCGTCGGGATCCGGCCGATCCAAACGAGCGACTGGCGGATTCTCGATGGCCTTCAGGCGGATCCGACCACCCGCAAGATTCCGGTCGTCGTCGTTTCAACCTCCGAGCCGACCGCGGCCGCCGCCCAGGCGGCGCCGATCGCTCGCCAGACCGTCGTCGCTCCGTTTGACATCGTCGCCCTCGAAGCCGCGGTCTCCCATGCCTTGAAGAATCCGCCGCCAGCGGCAGTCTTACCCCCGACGCAGCGGCCCCCCTCGCACGCCGTCGCGGTCGCGACCGAAGCAATGAGTCGCCAGGCGCGCCAGATCGTTCTCACGACCATCCACGCGCTCCTCCAGCACGAGCCGTATCGCTCTCGCTTTCCAGAGCTGTCGAAAGGGCTGGTCGACGATCTCGGCGTGCTGCTCGACGCCATCATCAACGGTCTGCAGCGCGGGATTTCGCCGCGCGACGTGTTCGCGGTGCCGGAGATCCAACAATCGATCTCCGATCACGTCCAGCTTCGGCAACGCCAGGGACTGGGTCCGGCCGCGGCAATCCGTGAGTATCAGGCGCTGCAGACCGCGATCGATCGCTTTGTCAGCGAGCTTGCCGCCCAGAATCCAGATTTCAGCGATCGGGATGCGCTCGACGTCATCCAGCAGATTCCGCCGTATCTCGGCGAGCTCTTCCAGATCGTCGTGTCTCAGTTCTGGCCGGGGTAATCCCGGCTCGGCTGCGTTGCCGGGATTCCCTCGTCGAGGGAGATCAATCATGCGGTCGGGTGATGGAGATTCTGGCAAGAATGACCTCAGGCTGGATTGCGAAGCAATCGGTGAGGTCGTCCAAGCGCTCTGCCAGTTGCCGACGCTAACCGAAGTGACCAACGTCGCCGCCGAGCAGACCCGGCGCGCCCTCGGCACGAGTCGCGTGGCGATCTGGGTCTACGAGACGCGGACCGACGTGTTGGAGCTCATGGCGACCAGCGGCGTCGATCCGCGGTCGGTCGCCGAACTACAAACGGTCCCGCTCGCCGCGCCCGCTCTCGCCGCGGTGGTCGCGCGGACCGGCCAGCCAGTCGAGATTCC
Source organism: Chloroflexota bacterium (assembly GCA_035534795.1). GTDB lineage: Bacteria > Chloroflexota > UBA6077 > FW602-bin22 > CADDYW01 > JAJPKB01. Next base: position 1,413 of record DATLRG010000197.1, on the reverse strand, counting down.
AGACATTCTGACGGCCGGCGACGAGCTTGTATTGACGAAAGAACACGCCGCCCGCGATGGTCTGCGCTGCTTTTACGCCCAGCCTCTCCTGAGCCAAGGTCAGCTGGTCGGGGTCATGACCGTTGCAACACCGGAGCCGCGCCCGGTCAGTGCCGGCGAACGCCGGTTCCTTCAGGTCCTCAGAGATTTGACGGCGGTCGCGGTCCAGAACGTCCAGCGGCTCCAACGCGTCGAGGAAGCGCGAGCGCGCGTCCACCGCCGGGAGCAGGCCCTGGCCACGATCGCCGAGGCCCTCGTCGCCGACCTCGGGCTTCAGCGGGTTCTCGACACTCTAGTCGAGCAAAGCATTCGAGTGCTGGGGGTCGACGACGTCGCGGTCTGGCTCGCCGACCCGGACATGCGCACTCTCACCCTTTGCACCGCCCACGGTTTCCAACCCGACTTTTACGAGATCAAGCGCCACTTAAACTACGATTCTCCGTTTCTCGCGGCGCGAGCCGCCCGCTCCGAGCAGATGCAGGTCATCGAGGACGTCTTCGCGCCAGAGGTATCGCCAGGAGCCCGGCAGTTCTACCGGCGCGAGGGCCTCGCCAGCCTCCTTGCCATTCCCTTGTGCGCGCGTAACCACGTGGTGGGAGTGGTCGGCTATGGCACACGCACGATCCATCGCTTCTCGTCGCACGAGCGCGAGTTCCTCTCAATTGTCGCAGATCTATTCGCGGTGGCGATCGAGAACGCGCGGCTGTACGACGAGGTGGAGCAAGCACTCCGTTTGCGCGAGGAGTTCATGGCGACCGCGGCCCACGAGCTTCGGACCCCGGTCACCGTCATCAAAGGGAGAATCCAGCTTCTCCTGCGCCAAGAGACGCTCAGTCCAGCAGTGCAGCAAACGCTCGACTCCGTTCTGCGCCACGTCGATCGGATCAGTCACCTCACCGACGACCTGCTCGCGGTCGTTCGCGTGCGCCCCGGCGTCGTGACTTTGCAACGCAGCCGATTCGATCTGGCAGCACTGACGCACGACGTCGCCCAGCAGGTCGCCCGGACGAGCGAAGAGCACGCTTTCCAGATCGAAACCACCGAGCCACTCCGGGTCGACGCCGACCAGTTCCTCATTGGCGAGGTTGTGAACCGACTGCTCGAGAACGCCCTGCGCTATTCGCCCGACAACGGCCCGATCATCGTGACCGCCCGCCGGCGCGACAACGAAGCGGTGGTCGAAGTTCACAATCAGGGCGCAGGACTCCCGCGCGAACGTCAAGCCCACGTGTTCGAGCCATTCTACGAGATCATTCCACCGGGTGATAAAGGCTACACCGGCATCGTCAGTCTCGGACTCTACCTGGCCAAGCAAATCATCGAGACCCACGGCGGCCAGATCTGGCTCGCCAGCCTTCCTAGCCAGGGATCGAC
>DATLRG010000196.1:0-3207 GCA_035534795.1 Chloroflexota bacterium | reverse complement strand
ATCGACTTCGAGGCGGAATTCAAGATCGACACCCGCGGCAAGCTCGGCAACCGGGAGGTCCGTCCCCACTTTCGCACCGTGCGCGTCGCCGCTTTCGTGGGGACCGATGCCGACGAGTCAGCACTGCCTGCAGTCGTCGAGGAACAGAGCGACGGTGCCCTGTCTTCAACCTCCTCACCGACCCCGGGGTAGAGGTGGAGATGCAGTGGATCGGTCGACCGCCCGATGCGTCCCACGCCTCAGGTGACCAGCTAGCGCACCAGCGCGCAGACGCTGCCGGTTAGACCCGCCGCAGCGTTGCCGCAATTGCGGCGCATGATCCGTTAAGCGTTTCAAAGCAAGCCGTCGTCAGCTTTCATTCGCCCGCCAGTGAACCGTTCTACCGAACGCTCGGGTCCAACGGGTATCTAGCGATTCAGCGGGTGGAAGGGGACTTACATGGCAGCAAACGCGGCGGCGGCGTCCGGTGGGGCGTCTCACGACATGATGGCGATGGCCCGACGGGTCGGAGTCGGCGGGATGATCGCGGGTCTGGTCGGCGGTGTGGCGATGATCGGGCTGATGATCATCGTGATGGGCGCTCAGGGCAGCGGTTACGCCAGCCCCTTGAACCTGGGGATCCCGGCATTCGTGAAGACAATCACACCGCCAATGTCGATGTTCCCGACGCTGATGGGGATGATGGGCATTCACCTATCCGCGGCGGCGATGGCCCAGGTCGGTCCGGCGTTCGCAAGCGGACACCTCACACCGGCAGTGATGACAAAGCTCTCGACGATGCTGATGGCAATGCATGTCCCGGCGGCGAAACTTCACGTGATCTCCGCGCTGATGGGCGGTCACGCCACCAACAGCATGATGGCGAACATGCTGAGCGGGATGAGCCCAAGCGCGCGCAGCGCGGTGATGAGCGCAATGCCAGTCACCGCTGGACATGTTGTGATCGGCGCCATCACGCACTTCGTGCTCGCGATGATCCTGGGCATGGTGTTCGCGATGATGATCATCGGCGTTGGCATCGGACGGCTTGACCTGGCACCGCTTCGCACCCCGGCGGGCATCGTCGCCGCGAGCGTCCTCGGCGCCGCCGTCGTGTACGTCGTGAACCGCTGGATCATCCTCCCGGCGATCGATCCGATGATGCGACTCGTCCCAGAGGGCTGGTTCCTGATCAGCCATCTCCTGTTCGGCGCTGTCGTCGGACTAGGCATCGTGATGGTCGCGTCACGCGAAGGCGTGCTGGAGAGCTCGCACTTGCGCACAGTCGCGACCGCATAACCAGTCGCTCCCCAGGGCTTCGGGCCGCGCCGCCTCCCCGGCGGTGCGGCCCGTCCACTGCAAGCGAGCATCGCCAAATAGCTAGCCTGCTCTGTGATCAGCGTTTCGTGTTGATGTCGTACAGGGTCTTCGGCCGCCCCATGGCCCCAGGGCTTGCCTGCGGGAAGGAGATCAATACGTCGGCGCGCTCAAGGCTCCGAAGCAGCTGCGTCAGCCTGGCCCGGGTCACGCCGAGGCTGCGCTGCAGCTCGGGATCACTTGCGCTGAGGGCGCCACGTCCCCAGATCTCCGACAGCAGGCGCGCGCCGGCGGGTCCGGTGGCTTGCTCAGCCACGCCCACTAGGTGGGCTTGAAGCGCGCCGTCGTGCCGGCCGCCGGTCGGGCCCGCTTCGGCGTCAAGCAGAATTGCGCGAGGCTGCATCGGCTGTGAGGGCCACAGGATTTGCGCAGGGAGCTGGCCGCGTTCCTTACGGAGCCGGAGAAGTTCGAATGCTGCATCCGCATCGAGCGGCTCGAGGGCAGCGATGGTGTCGAAGAACACGTCAGCCGGTGGTTTGTTGATCCGCCGAAAGGTCGCCGGGGTCACGGTCACCGCGAAGCTGGTGCTGATCTGGAAGAGCTCGTCTCGCAACCGACCGAACAGGATCAGAGCATGCCCAGGGTCGGGCTCGTCGATCAGCACCAGGCTCCGGGCGGGAGCACCGGAGAGTCTCCTGATCTGTGCCACGGGACCGAACGGATCATCCTTGGCAGGTGCCCTCTTGCACCCAGCCCTCGTTCTCGGCTTCACGGAGGACTAGATCGACTAGATCCGGACCTGTGTCGGCGTGCCGCACGTGCACCATCAGAACCGCCGGTGACGGTGAGCTCTCGCGCGCGCCAGCGCGTATGCGGTAAAGCACGCTCGACTTCCCCGACCCAGCCTCGCCGACGATCAGCGTGTTGCGGTCGAGCAGAGCCTCTCTGACAGCTTGGCTGCGCGAAGCGTCTGCGACGAACAGGGCCTGGTCGGCACCGGTATCCAGGAGCGGTCGGTTCGTAAGCAGGCTAACGCAACTTACAGTAAATTGTGTTAGCCCCACTAACAGAATAGCTTTGTTTCGACCTGGCTGGGATCCTCGAAACTTGTCCTCATGAGCGATGCGGCCGACAGAAACCTCGAGTTTGATCTGCAGGCCCTCGCGTCGCTCATGCGCGCCGCTCGTGGCTTTGCCGAGGAGATGTACTGCGCGCTTTGCAACACCGACTGGACGCACATCGACGGCACCGAATGGCACGGCTCCTGGCGCTACTCCGCCGGTCTTATCGCGACTCTGCGAGGTCGGGGCGAGGACTACATCGACTTTTACTGCACCCGCGCGTGCGAGGAGGGGACGATCTCTCACCGTGTCGCCTCAGCAATGGCAGAACTGGGCTGGAGCGGTCAGGGACACGGCAGCAAGGCCGTCTACGCCCTCGAACCAACCGGCGAGCAAACGGTTTGGGTGAACGGCGACTGGGTGAGCGTTGAGGACGCGCGTCGGGAGCATCCCGAGCTGTTCAGCGGTGAGCCGGGTGGCGCTTCTGAGGGGTCGTAGTTAGAGGACTGCGGCGATGTCTTCTCGGCCGCGGCCGGCGTGGATGTAGCCGGCGAGCACGGTCTGGTCCTTGTGGCGGGTGGTTTTGGCGATCTGCTCGGTGCGGTGCCCGTCGCGGGCGGCCTGGGTCGCGTAGCCGGAGCGCAGCGAGTGGCCGGCGAACTCTGCCGGGTTCAGTCCGGCGGAGTCGGCGCGGCGTTTGATGATCAGCGCGACGGCCTGGGGGGAGAGGGGCTTTCCGATCGTGCCGGCGCGGCTGAGTCGACGGAAGACCTCGCCTTCCGTTATGCCTGATCCGTCCAGCCACGCCCGCAACGCGCGTACCGGACAGGGGTTGGGGGACTCGGCGTAG
>DATLRG010000195.1:0-2496 GCA_035534795.1 Chloroflexota bacterium | reverse complement strand
TGCGCAAATCCCTCACCACGAGACACTCTTCACACTCCCCCTTTAGACCTTGAACCGCGGAATGATCTCCTCGGAGATGCGTTGCCAGTTGTCGACGAACTCGGGGCTCCAGGCGCTGACGACGAAGCGCGTGATGCCGATGTCGACGTACGGTCGCAGCCGCTGCTCGATGCTCGCGGGGTCGCCGTGCAGAATCGAGGCGCGGAGCTGCTCGGCCGGGCGGCCGAACAGCTCGGCGAGCCGCGTGACGACGCTGTCGGGCAGCTCCCCGACCCAGATCGACGCGTCGGTGGATTTGACGATCTTGGTACCGTCGCGGCCGTAGTCGGGCGCATAGCCGTGGATGAGATCGATCTTGTGCTGCAGCGTCGGGATGTCGCCGAAGCCGTGCCAGACGTCGGCGTGGCGCGCCACGACCCGCAGCGTCAGTTGCTCGCCGCCGCCGCCGATCAGGATCGGCGGGTGCGGCCGCTGGACCGGCTGCGGATTCATAAACAGATCGGTCGCCCGGACGTACTTCCCCTCGAACGTCACTTTCTGCCGGGGGTCGCCGCTCCAGAGCAGCTTGGCCAGGTCGAGCGTCTCCCGGAGCGTCCCGATGCGTTCCTTCGGCGACGGAAACGGGATGTTGAACGCGCGGAACTCCCGCTCGGCCCACGCAGCGCCGATGCCGAAGTCGAAGCGACCATTCGAGATTATGTCGATCTGAGTCGCGAGCTTGAGCTGGAGCGCCGGATTGCGGTAGATCACGCCGGAGACGTGCGCGCCGATGCGGACGCGCCGGGTCACGGCGGCCAGCGCTGCGAGCGTCGTGTAGCACTCGTGCTCGGCCGCGTCCAGGTCGGCGAAGATCGGAAACAGGTGGTCCCAGGTCCAGAACGTTCCAAAAGCCAGCTCGTCCGCTGCGATCGCGGCGGCGCGGTAGTCCTGCCAGGTGATGTTCTGCGGGGGTAGCTTGAGGTCAAATTGAATCGATGGCACTCTTTATCTTCCTATTCCACCGCGATGCGGCGGTGTTCGTGGCCGCCCTCGTGTTTCTCGGCCTCGTCGATCCGCTGGACCAGGTGATCGATGTAGGCCTCGACGGCGAGCAGTTGTTCGCGTCGCGCCGCCAGCAGGTGCTGACGCACCTCCCGGGGAACGAGCCGCGCGATCAGGTCGCTCAGGGTGCGCGGCCGCTCTTCGCGCTGCAGCTTGTCCAAGCGCTCCTCGATCTCCTGGAGCTTCGCCAGGATCTCCGCGCTTTTGGCATTGGGAGTTTCACCTGTCACGACCATTCCCTCCAAACCGAATTTGCAACCGTCCTTCGTCCAACTTGGCACCGCTCACCTTGCGTCCCACCAGCATGCGGGGCAGGAGCAGGTTGCGGCGGTAGCGCCCGACCTGCACGACCAGCTCTTCGCCCGCTTCCAGCAGCGACAGATCTCGGCGATCGGTCAACGGGACCGGCGTTTCCATGACATACTCGCTCCCGATCTTCTCGATCGTGAGCGTCTTGCCGCGGTAGAAGAACTGGCTGGGGTCCCCCTCGGCAAAAACTTCGTCGGCCAGGCGATCGAGCATCGGCAGCCCCACCACCTCCTGATCGAAGAAGGGTGCCTCGGCGACCGTCAGCGGCGCAAAGGTCTCTCGCGCGGTCTGCAGGTACCGCAACTGCCCCGATCGAAAGGCGTCGAAGTAGTCCCGGGCGGCGTCGGCCGGCAAGAGTCGATTGCAGACGACCAGGTCGATCGGGTAACCATACAGTCCGAGGAAGGTGTAGGCGCGCTGCGCCTCTTTGATGACCATCTTTTCGGCCTGGATCACCAGGCGCACCGACGACACGTCCGGATTCGTCAGCAGCGCCTGAATCCGCTTCATGCGGCCAAATAGCTCCTCGACGGCGTCGAAGACCGCGTCGTTGGGCATGGGGAGATCGGTAAAGCGACGCAGGACCGGCCGCGCGAGCCCCGAGACGCGCCGGCCGACCGGGAAGATCTTGTCCAGCCACCAGCGGCCCGACTCCGGAAAGCTGAGCAGGCGAAACGTCTCGGCGGTCGGCGCGCAGTCGACGACAATCGCGTCGTACTGGCCGGTCTGATAGTGCTCGAGAATCCAGAGCAGGTTGGCGAGCTCGTCCATGCCGGGCACCACCGCCATCTCTTCGGCGAGCACGGTGTCAAGGCCCTCCCAGGTGAACACCGATTGCAGCCACTGCTGGATCGTGCCCCAGTACTTGTCGATACTATAATAGACATCGCTTTCCTGCGCCCAGAGGTTCTCGGCCACCCGCTTCGGCTCCGGCCCGAGCGCCAGGTCCAGCGAATCACCCAGGCTGTGGGCAGAGTCGGTGCTCAGCACCAGCGTGCGCAGCCCGCGCTGGCTGCAGCGCAGGGCCGTCGCCGCCGCGACCGACGTCTTGCCGACCCCGCCCTTTCCCGTGTAGAGAAGTACTCTCGTCATACAACCACCTTGTCGTCTACTGCAATCTTCAGATCGGTCTGGCTGGTTGGCCGA
>DATLRG010000194.1:0-2301 GCA_035534795.1 Chloroflexota bacterium | reverse complement strand
GTGCCACCTTCATCCCGTTGCAGGCGCTCCCCGAGGCGCAGGCGTCTTTCGAGGTGTACGACAGCCCGCTCGCGGAAGCCGCGCCGCTCGGCTTCGAGTACGGCTACAGCACCCAGGCGCGCGACACGCTGGTGCTGTGGGAAGCGCAGTTCGGCGATTTCGCCAACGCCGGGCAGGTGCTGATCGACCAGTTCATCGCGGCGGGCCAGGTCAAGTGGGGCCAGACGTCCTCGCTGGTCCTGCTGCTGCCGCACGGCCTCGAAGGGCAGGGTCCAGAGCATTCGAGCGCGCGGATCGAGCGCTTCCTGCAACTGGCCGCGCAGGGGAATCTGAGAATCGCCAACTGCACCACCTCGGCGCAATACTTCCACCTGTTGCGTCGCCAGGCCGCGCTGCGCTGGGACGATCCGCGACCGCTGATCGTCTTCACGCCGAAGAGCCTGCTGCGCCATCCGCTCGCGGCCTCATCACTCGGCGATCTGTCGACCGGCCGGTTCGAGCCGGTCATCGGCGATGCCGGAGCTCGCTCCCGCCCCGGCGACATCACCCGGCTGATCCTGTGCAGCGGACACGTCTTCGTCGAGCTGGTGGCGAGCCCGGCGCGCGGCGAGCACCCCGAGACCGCCATCGCCCGCGTCGAGCAGCTCTATCCCTTCCCGTCGGATGAGATCGAGGAGATGATCGCGGGCTACCCGCGACTGCGAGAGCTGCTCTGGGTCCAGGAAGAGCCAATGAACATGGGAGCGTGGACGTTTGCCGCGCCACGGATCCGACGCCTGCTCCTGGCAGAGATTCCGCTCAGCTACGTCGGCCGGCCGGATCGAGCGAGCCCGGCGGTCGGCTCCCACGACCTCTTCCAGGTCGAGCACGAGCGACTGATGGCCGCGGCTTTCGGCCCGCTGATCGCCGCCCCGCGGGCGACTCTGATCGAGGTGGCTCATGGATAGTGAGATCCGCGTCCCGCCGCTGGGCGAATCCCTGGTCGAGGCGACGGTCGGACGCTGGCTGAAACACGAGGGGCAGGCCGTCGTGGCCGGCGAACCGGTTGTCGAGCTCGAGACCGAGAAGGTCAACCTCGAGGTGACTGCCGACACGACCGGCGTGCTGCAACGAGTCTTTTACCGCGAAGGGGATACGGTGCGTGTCGGCGAGGCGCTGGGCGTCATTGGCAACGCGGTCGTCCAGCCAATTCAGAACGTGCCAGCCGTCGCGGCACCGCCCCTGCCGGGTCCCACGCCACCCGCCAGGCCAGCCGCTGCTGCCGAAGAGGAGCACCTCGCTTCGCCGGTCGCGCGGCGGATCGCCGCGGAGTACGGCATCGACCTGAGCAAGGTGGCCGGCACCGGCCCCGGCGGCCGGGTCACGCGCGAAGACGTGGCCAGATACATGGAGGACCACCCGGTCGTCACCGCCGAAGCGGTGCCGCCAGCGCCAATTAGCGTGGCAGCTCCGCCGGTCACCGCGCCCCCTCCGTTCGAGGCCAAACTCGAGACCGCGCCGCTGCCGACCGAGGTGGCGGCGCCGGCGCGGGCGGAACGTCCGGAGAAGCGCGTCCGTCTCTCCCGCCGCCGCCTGACCATCGCCCGTCGACTGCTCGACGCCCAGCGCAATCAGGCCCTCCTGACCACGTTCAACGAGCTCGACCTGTCCGCGGTGATGGACTTGCGCCGTCGCCGCAAAGAGGCTTTCCAGGCGCACCACGGCGTTGGGCTGGGATTCATGTCGTTCTTCGTCAAGGCGTCGGTCGCCGCGCTCAAGGCATTTCCCCAGGTAAACTCGGAGCTGCAGGGCGACGACCTGATCGAGAAGCTCTACTACGACATCGGCATCGCGGTCGACACCGAGGGCGGCCTCGTCGTACCGGTGGTCCGCGACGCCGACCGCAAGAGCTTCGCCGAGATCGAACGCGTGATCGGCGAGCTCGCGAAGCGAGCGCAGGAGAACCAGCTCACGCTCGAGGAGCTGCGGGGTGGGACCTTCACCATCACCAATGGCGGCATTTTCGGCTCGCTCTTATCGACGCCGATCGTGAACCCACCCCAGGCCGCGATCCTCGGCATGCACCGCATCGTCGACCGCCCGATCGCCGCGCAGGGACAGGTGGTGATCCGTCCGATGATGTACGCCGCGCTCACCTACGATCACCGCATCATCGACGGTCGCACCGCGGTCCACTTCCTGGTGCGGATCAAAGAGCTGATCGAGGACCCGGAAGAATTGTTGCTCGAAGCCTAGCGCTCTGTCAGGCGGGGAAGGATGGATGGTGGGCGTGGAAAATTGGCCCTGCGGGCCAATTTTCCA
>DATLRG010000193.1:0-7601 GCA_035534795.1 Chloroflexota bacterium | reverse complement strand
GAGGAGATCGAGGAGCTCCGCAAGTGGGCGCGGGAGCACCTGGCGATCGATGCCGTGCGGGGGCAAACGGGAGAAGGTGAGCGGCGCCTCGAGTTCTGACATTCCTGGCCCAAGCGCAGATAGCACCCAAAGGAGCAGACCGTGAGCAAGTACCTTTCATTCCGGGACGTGGTCTTCAAGGATCGGCGACTCCTGCTTGCCGCTCTCGCGGACCTCGGCTACACCGTCGTCGAGGAGGGGCAGGCGCTCCCGCTCTTCGGCTATCAGGGCGACCGCCGTCCCGAGACGGCCGAGATCGTCATTCGTCGGAACTTCGTCGGCGCCGCCTCGAACGACCTCGGCTTGGCGCGCACCGACCAGGGGTACGTGCCGATTATCTCCGAATATGATTTGCGCGTTCTCCACGGCGGCCACTTCCTTCCGAAGCTCCGCACCGCCTACAGCGAGCACGTCATCGAAGAGGTCCGCAAGCGCCTGCACGGCACGACCCGCCGGACCGTCGAAGGGACCGTCGTCAAGATCAAGGTGCGCTTCTGATGGCCGAAATCGAGTTCACCATCGACCCGGCGACCGGCCAGCTCGAGGTCCACGTCAAGGGCATGCGTGGCCCCGCCTGCCAGGACGTCGCCAAGCTCGTCGAGGCTCTCGTCGGCAAGCCCGCCGTCGATCGGAATACCTCCGAGTACTTCCTCAAGCCGCGGGTCCACCCTCAGATTCAGCCAAAGCGCTCGCAATGACCGAGATCACCTGGGTCCTCGACCCGGCCACGGGGGAAACTCTCCTGGAGGGCGTCGAGCGGAAGGACGCCGAATGCCTCGTCGGCGACCTTCTTCCGCCGCCGCAGGAGTTGTTCTGCGCGGTGCCGGTGACCCCCCTTCACCTGCCCGCCGCCTCGGCCGACGAGATCGAGCGTGACGTCTGCGTGCGCATCGCGGGCTACTACCACAACAGCCTGATCGAGGGGCCGGGACGGCGAAGCAGCGTGCTCTTCCAAGGCTGCCAGCTCCACTGCGTCGGGTGCGCAGCTGAAAACACTTGGGCGGCTGATGGGGGCTACCTCATCCCGGTCGATCGCCTCGCGGATGCCTTGCTCGACCCTGCCTTCGAGCGGGATGGCATCTCCATCCTCGGCGGGGAGCCGATGTTCCAGCCGGACGGGCTCCTGGCACTCGTGCGGGCTCTCCGGTGCCAAGGTTGCCCGCACCTGCTGGTGTACTCCGGCTACACCTATGAACGCCTCTGGCGCCTGGCGCAGATGCAACCGGCGATTGGCGCGGTCTTGGGGGAGGTCGACGTCTTGATCGACGGCCCCTTCATCACCGCACTCGCCGATCGAGGCGGCCCGTGGACCGGTTCTCGTAACCAGCGCGTCATCGACCTGGCGGCAACCCGCCACGCGGGCCGGCTCGTGGTGGCCACCCCGGGCCCGCGCGTCCGCTCGCGAGCGCCCACCTCGGCGAGCAGCCGCCTCCGCCACCAGCACCTCGCCGAAGCCGGCGGAATCCGGTCATCTCCCGCAGGCTGACCCCCAGCAAACGGGTCTCACATCGCAGCCAGCCGGCGGGCTGGAGCGGCAAACGTGCTGGGCCAATCTGCCGCCTGGCTGCCCGTGCTCGTTCGCGAGCATCAAGGAGAATCGCCATGTATAGCCCGAAGATCCCGGAGCGCTTCATCCCGACACTCCACCACCTGGCCCGGCTTCGTGGCCAGCCCATGACAACGGTCGTCGCCAAAGCAATCCAGGAGTACGTCGCGCGCCAGGACCTGACACCCATCGCTGACCAGATCGCGGCCAGCGAGCGCCGCTACGAGCGGCCTACCTCCCAAACCGCCGCGTCGTCCGTTGTGGTACGAAGGTGAAATCGTCAGATCGGCCACGGACAAGCCCGGAGGCGGCTCCGGGCATCGGCCCCGGCGAGCGTGAGGCGCTCGCCGGGGCGCTGGACGCGCTCGCGGACGCGGTAGCCGCCGCGCACGCCCACCTGCGGTCGGCCTCCCCGGCGACGCACGCTCTCATTGCCGAGCACGAGAGCTGGCCGGAGAATGTCATCTTGACCGACGGCAGCCAGGTGGCCAAGGCCGCGTCCTGATCTCGATCGGCGCTGGCGTGCAGTAGCTGTCGCTCGCTCTGATGGCAGCGCGACTCGCGCTGCCACTGCCTTGGGCAGCGATGTTTGCTGACACGCGCTGGGAGCCGCGTGTCGTCTACGCGTACCTGGCGTGGCTCCGCGATGAGCTGGCCGGGAAAATCCCCTCCGCGTCGTGGATAGACCGGGCGCGGCCGGCGTGCGTGCTGTGCGCCATCCGGGGAATCACGGCTACCGGTTCGGCCTGGGCGATCGTCGCACGAGGCACTCCGTCCACAATGGCCTCCCAAGCCCGCCCCATCCCGAGCTCGTCGACCAGCACTTCGCCGTGCTCGGTGAGGTGCAAGTCCTCGTGGTTCAACCGCAATTGCTGCCTACTCACGACGAGTACGCCCATCAGGAGGATGGATGATGCAATCGATCGATGATGTAACCGACTACCCGCGAGCGCAGGACCGCCAGTGTAGCCCAACGGCCAACTTCGTCTTCGTCGGAGAACGCCGATCGGCCACGGCGATTGTTCGTGGTCTCCAATGGGAAGACGGTCGACTCTCCGCAAGAACGCTCCACGACGCTTTGTCCGCTATCGGCCTCGATCCCCGGACCCAGCATTTTCTGAACCTGTTCCGCGATGATACCCCAGGGGTCATTGATTCGACCGCCCTTGATCAGATCCGATCGTTGGCTCGGGAAGGGTGGGTGATTGTTGCCATGGGGCGCATCGTCCAGGAGGGTTCGTTCGCGAAGGGGTGGCGCACCGGCCCCTGGTTCATCCCGCCGCGCGGGGTGCCATCCGTGCTCGCGCTCGTTACCGGGCTCACGTCGCCCGCGTCCTGAGCAAAGAGCCAGCGGAGGGCGAGGGAGAATGATGCTTCTCTGGGCCGTGGTCATCCAGGATCTTCGCCAGGCCCGCCTCGAGCGGGTCGTGCTCTTGGCGGCCGAACGCTCGGAGGACGCCGAGGCAATGGCGCGCGCCCTATTCCAAGCCGAAGGGAAGCCGCCCGAGCTCTACCAGTTCTCCGCTCAGCCCTTCACGGAAGTGTCCGGACCGGGCAGCACCCAATACCGGATCACCCTGCACCGGCTACGCCCGCGCCGGACCTGACCCTATCGGATTAGAGATGCGATGGCGTTGATTCCCCTTCCTTTTCCCCTGCCTGATGCCTTCCCGGAGCGCCTTGGCTCTCACCACGGTCGAAGGATCCTGGCGGTGTTCTGGGATCCGCTGGGTGACGAAGCCGCCTTCACCGATGGCGTTCATAGCCTGGTCGGAGCCGATCCCTACGTTTACTGGGAGCTCACGCGCCCGCCCGCGGTCAGGGCGTGGCTTTGGGAACACGGGATCGAACTTGGCAACTCCGACCAGCTCGCGACCCACTGGCTCCTCGTCGATCGCCTCACCGGGCGCGCCTACGTCTGTGACGTGGCCGCGGCCCGCGATCACGTCCGAACCCAGATCCTGGAGGATTGGACCGGGTAGCGAAGATTGCCTTGAGCTCCCGGTGACCGTCGGTTTCAGAATCGTCCACTCCTCCGCCCGCGTGCGTCGCATCCCCAGGATGAAAGCGTCCACGCGATGAGTCCATCAGTTTGAAGCCTCTGGAAGGAGATGTCCTTGGAACTTGTCGTCGATCAGAGCAACCTTTCCCACGCGATGCGGCTCGTCAGCCGCGCCGTCCCGTCGCGCTCCACCCTCCCGCTCCTGCAGACGGTCCGCCTTGACGCTCAACCCGACCGCCTGAGCCTCGTCACGACGGATCTCGAGGTTGGCATCACGACCTCGGTCGCCGCCAACGTCAGCACGCCGGGTTCCGTCTGTGTTCCGGCTCGCCTCCTGGGTGATTACGTCGCTCAGCTTCCCGGCGAGCCGGTTCGTCTATCCTTGAATCCGGAGGGCCATCGCTTGCGCCTGAACTGCGGGCGCTTCGTTGCTAACCTCGCGACGTTCGCGGCCGCCGAGTTTCCCGCGCTCCCGGCTGGCGAGGACGATCGTGGTCTCACCCTCGATGCCGCCCTCCTGCGCCAGGCCATCGCCCGGGTCGCCTTCGCCGCCGCCCACGACGAGGTCCGCCCGGTCCTCACCGCAGTCCTCTTCGACTTCGGTCAAGAGGGCTTGACCCTCGCCGCTGCCGACGGCTTTCGGCTCGCGCGGGCCCGACTCTCGGGCGTGAGTGCGCCGGCCCAACAGCTCCTCGTCCCGGCCCGGGCCGTCAGCGAGCTCGGGCGTCTCCTGGGTAACGGTGAAACGGTGCGCCTCCTCCCTACGGCCCAGGATCGCGGCGTCCACCTCGTTGTCGGGGAAACTACCCTCTTCACCCGCCTGATCGAAGGGCGCTTCCCCGACGTCGAGCGGGTCATCCCCCAGGAAGGCAAGACCCACGTCACCGTCGAGGCCGCGGGCTTCCACCAGGCGATTCGGGTCGCGGGTCTCTTCGGGGGCAGCAACGAGTCCCGACCGGTCGTGCTCGAAGCTGAGGCAGGCCGCCTCCACCTGCGGGCGCGCGGCGACGAATCCGGGGACGCCGACGTGGATCTCCCGGCCGATCTGGAAGGGGAGCCGCAGGCAATCGCGGTCAATACGCGCCTGTTGATCGACGCCCTGGAGGCGGTTGAGGCGGCGCAACTCCGGCTCTCGTGGTCGAGCCACCAAACGCCGATCGTTCTGCGCGAAGTCGGACGGGCGGAGATAGCGGATCTTATCATTCTCATGCCACTCTCGCTTCCTGCACTGACTCGTTCCCAAGCCGCGGCATGAAGTTGCGCTGGTCGTGGCGCGTGATGTCCACCCGCACGACCAGCGAGAAAAGGAAGAGCGCATGGACCATCCGGATCCAGGAACACCCGAACCGATGGTTTCCGATGGTGGGACGACGGAGGGGTGTGGCTGTGGTGTGCCAGCACCAGCGACGGCAACACGTCCCCCATCCCTCGCGTCTGGCCCAGCCGAATCGTCATCGACCAATTCCGACGAGGTCAGCTCGGTCCCAGATTCAGGACCACCGCGTCGCTCGCTCAAGCTCGTCGTCACCTTGCACCCGGCGGAGGATGCGGGCTACCGAGCAGCTCTGGCCCTCGGGTCAACCGACTGCGATCCGCTCTTTCGCGGGCTCGACGTTCCCGACCTCGCCACCGCCCTGGCGGCAGTGGATTCGCTCCTGAGAGAAGCCGAGGCACGCTGGCGGACGCAGCCGCGCTATCCGAACGCCCGGCCAACTCCGAGAACCAAACCCCGAAGCGACCCGGAGCAACCTGCGGCAGAATCGACCAACGCAACCACGCCTCCCTCTCCTCCCGCGCAACCCAATGCTGCCGCTGCGCCGGCCGCACCCGCCAAATCGTCCGGGCAGCTCCCGCTGTTTGGATAGAGCATTCGATGGAGGTCTTCACCGATGGCGCGTATCTTTTGCTACGACAATCGCGACTTCCCTGATCCGGATCCCAAGCTGTCCGTGGAGGACGTCCGCCGCCAGCTGGCCGACTTTTTCCCGGAGCTCGCCAACGCGGAGACTCGACAAGAGACCCGGGGGGACGACACCTTCTACACCTTCAGCAAGCGGATCGGGACCAAAGGACGACGCTCACCCGACGTCGTGGCGATCCTCCGGCGGGTCCCGGGGAAGCGGCTGCGGGTCTTCGAGTTGGCTGCCGAGGTTCTCGACGAACGTGGTGAGGTCGACGTCGAAGCGGCAGCGCGCCGGCAGCCGGAGGTGAATCTGGCGCTGGCCGAGGTGGAGGGCTACATCCGGGCGACGCGCCAGGCGAGCGAGGCCCTCCTGAAGCTTCCCCCGCGGTGATCGTCAGCCTTCGCGGCCTCGCGAAGGCGCTGCGGCGGACGCCGGTCGCTCCGACGTCCGTCGCGGCTCTCCTCGAACGTCAGGAAGCAATGCTCGCCTTCCGGCGGATCGTCCAGGAGCTCTTTCCCGAAGCCGCGACCGAGATCTGGGCCGCGCGCGCGGACGGGGGGGATCGGGAGAACGCCCGGGTCTGGGCCTTCCTGCGGCGCGTCGAGACCGAGTGGTTTCCGGTTTGGGAGTGTGACGAGTACGAGCAGGTCGTCTGCCGCATCCCCATCGCCCGCAACGCCTGGGGCTACGAGCGCTTTCACGCCCTGGACATGCCCCTGGGCGAGCTTCTCCTCTTTGTCCTCTGCGCCTACCCTTATGAGGACGACGGCTTCCGGATGCCCGCCCTCGACGCGGCCGAGGCGCGCATCCCGCGCGAGACCCTGCAGGACGTTCCGTCGGGCGGCTTCACCCCGGCCGATCTGCGTGGGCGGCTGAGCGAGACGCCCTACGCCGGAGCGATCGACTTTGCCGATTGGCTGTGGGGCCAGACCGAGACGGTCTTTCTCGACGTCGATGAGGAAGTCGAAATCATCGACGCCGAATGGACCCATGACGTCATCCAGGAGCTGGCCGCGCAGTGGCAGCGAGCGCGAGCGATCCTCGATCGGATCGGCCACCTGACGGCCTGGCTCGAAGCCGATCCCCCAAGCCACTTCGCCCGGCTCCTCGACGCTGCCCTCGGCCGCGATCCTCACACCAAGTACCTGCACGAACGGAGCTTGTATGAACTCGAGATCACCGAGCACGGACTCACCGCGACCCACCACGACGACCCAGGCGAGGCGAGCGATATCGCCATACCGATGGGCGCCGCCTCCTGAAACGGACGTGGAAGAAGATCCCCTTCGCCTGCGCCTCGACTTCCATCGAGAATCCGTGATCCTGCACGATTTCTCGGGCAGCGTCGTCCGAACCAGGCTCGTCTCGGCCCTGGACGTCGCCCACGCCCTCGCCCGAGAGCTGGATCTATCCACCGGTCTCCTACCGCCCGATTGCCTCTGGTGGTCGCGCACCTCGAGCGGGGTGCGCATCGCCGTCTGGCGTGAGCCGAAGGTCTGGACCGTTTGGTTGCGCGAGAGCTACGCTGCCAAGCCCCGCCGCCTGCGCCTGCCGATGCCGGGCCTGGTGTTCATCGCGATGCCCGGACGCCAGGCGCCCTCCGTCTTCGCAGCGAAGGGCCGACCTCATTCAGGCGACGAGCAGCTTTACCACTTTCCGGGGTTCAACGTGTTTCCCTCGGGTCGTGTTTGTCCCGGGACCCACCTGTTCCCGGCCGATCCGGCGAAGATTCCCGAGTCGTTCTTCGCGAGCCACTTCGCGGCCGGCGAGACCGGACGGGGCAAATCGCAGCGTCATCCTGACGACGTCGGCCTCCTCTGGAACGAGCTGAATCGGCAGCCCACGTTTCCCCTCGACGACCTCGCGCCGGCGTTACGCGTTGCCGATGCTCTCCGGGTCGGGGACTGATGTGGCCATCGTCGATTATCTCGTCGCCCGCGATGGTTGTCCGCCGCGCTCGGGTGTGGCCTACGACTATGTCGTCTGCGGAGACGGTCTCTTCGTCGTCGCTGACAATGCGCTCCTCTCGGTTCGGGTGCCCATCGGGCCCTGCCTCGTGCGTGGCCTCCCACCATTGGGTTCAAGACTCCGGCTCGAACACGGCCTGCTG
>DATLRG010000192.1:0-3721 GCA_035534795.1 Chloroflexota bacterium | reverse complement strand
GCGCATCACGCACTGCCACCCACTTCTTACCCTCGCTTACCGGCGTCGTCCTGTCGAAAGCTTAACGGTTTCGAGGACGTTCAGCTCTTCGAGGGCCTCGCCGGTGCCGCGCACCACGCAGGTGCGTGGGTTGCTGGCGCGGCAGACCTGCAGCCGGGTCTCCTGGCTCAATCGCCGGTCGAGCCCGCACAGCAACGAGCCGCCACCGGCGAGGACGATGCCCTGGTCGGCGACGTCGGCGATCAGCTCCGGCGGCGTGTCTTCGAGTGCACCGCGCACCGCGTCCACGATCTGGCCGACCGATCCGGCCATCGCCTCGCGGATCTCGACGCTGCTCACCTCGATCGACCGCGGCAGGCCGGTCACGACGTCGCGCCCGCGCAGCGTCACGACGCGCTCGTCGGGCAGCGGACACGCCGAGCCTGCCGAGATCTTGGCCTCCTCGGCCAGCCAGTCGCCGATCAGGAGGCCGTGCTTCTGGCGCGCGTAGGCGACGATATCCTGGTCCAGCTCGTCGCCGGCCACCCGGATCGAGCGGCTGACGACGACACCGCCGAGGGAGATCACGGCGACTTCGGTCGTTCCGCCGCCCACGTCGACGATCATGCTGCCAATCGGCTCGGTGACCGGCAGGCCCGCACCGATCGCCGCTGCCATCGGCTCCTCGATCAGGTGGGCCTCCCGTGCGCCGGCGTTGCGCGCCGCGTCGTAGACAGCCATCTTCTCGACTTCGGTGATGCCTCCGGGGACGCCGAGGACGACCCGCGGCCGCGGAATCGAGCCGACCTGATGGTGGACCTTGGTGATGAAGTACTTCAGCATCTGCTCGGCCGCGTCGAAGTCGCTGATGACCCCGTCGGCGAGCGGCCGGATCGCGGCAACGTTCATCGGCGTGCGCCCGACCATCAGCTTGGCTTGTGCCCCGATGGCCAGAATCTTCTTGGTCTTTCGATGGATCGCCACCACGGAGGGCTCGTCGACGACGATCCCACGACCGCGCACCAGCACCAGGGTGTTCGCGGTCCCCAAATCGATGCCGACGTCGTGCGAGAAAAGACCGAGAATCGCCCCGATTGGGTTGAGCACAGCGGAGCCCTCCAGGAAGACCGGCGCATCTGCGACGCGCGCCGCGCCAGACCACGACGACACGATGAGGCTTGCTACGGGTTCTCGGAGGGTGTGTGCCGCGCGTCAGTTAGTGGCAGAGGTGCATCGCACCTCTGCCACCAACGGGCGCCGGTCACACACCCTCTCAGACCGTGGCGGGCGAAAGCGGCGTGATCTTCCCATCTTTGTCGGGCGCCTTCGGGACCGGCTGGCCCGGCCGACTGCCGAGCGCACCGGGGAGGTGGGCCACGGTCGACTTGTCCTCGGTCATGTGGATCTGCCCCTCGATGAATGCGCCCTCATGCACTACCAGCGATTTGGTCGTCAGCTCGGCGCGCACCTGGCCGGTCGGCATGATCTCGAGACGCTCGCCGCAGTTCACCTCGCCTTTGAGCTGGCCCGCCAGCACGACGAAGGCCGCGCGGATCTTCGCATCGACCTGCGCGCCCTCGGCCACGAAGACGGTGTCGGTGGCGTCGATTTCGCCGGAGAGCTGGCCCTCGACCCGGACGCTCCCCTGGGTCTTCAGACTTCCCTGCCACGCGGTGCCACTCGAAAGAACGGTTGAGCAATTGTCGGCTGTCTTCATGTCTTCTCCCTGCGCTGCTGAATGTGCTGGACTGACGCTCCCGGATGGCTGACCGGTTGCGCCGGCGTTGACCGCACCGTCACGGCTGGTCGCGGAGTTCTCCTCGTCGCCACGCGTCGCGAAGCGCTCGGCGGGCTTCAACGCCTGCCGCATCTGTTCGAATTCCTTGATGCCGTCCTTCTTGCCGAACATGCCGGTTCTAACCTCCCCCGCGTTTCCTCCGTCCCTCGTGTCATCTCAGCGGAGGTAGTGGGGAATGGCGGTGAGAAGATCGGCCCGACTGGCCAATCTTCTCACCGCCATTCCCCACTACCTCCCTGGATCGTGCAGGAGAGACGGCGTTGTCGATGGCCACCGGTCGGGTGCGAAAAAGCTCGCTTGCCATCGCGCGCTAGCCTACCTTTTGAGCAGCTTTCAATCAACCCGTTTGACCCGAATTCGCCACACCAATTTTGGATGGCCCTTTTGGGCTAGCCCACCGGCGCGCGCTCTTGTGTTTCGTCAAGGAGGGACCAGGGGATGGTGTGTGTGAAAAATTGGCCCAGCGGGCCAATTTTTCACACACACCATCCCCTGGTCCCTCCTTGACCGAGCCCTACTAGCTTTCTGGTAAGGGGTGTCGTAGGATGGATCTCGTCGACGCTGGCGGTGGAGGCCGCGACCGCTGGTCGGGGAGGACATCACTGTGCGCTTTCGGGTCCAGCCGACCGCGCCTTTCGCCTTCGATCTGGCGTTGGCGTACCTCCGCACGTCCCCGTCGAGCATCCTCGAGGTCATCTCCGAGGATACCTACCGACGCGCGCTGCGGATCAACGGTCAAGACGTGCTGGTGACGGCGCGCGCCGCCGGGACCGCGCTCGACGTGGAGTTGGCCGGGCGATCGCTCGGACCAGCAGACCAGCGCACGACGGAGCTGCTGGTCCGACGCCTGTTCGCGACTGACGCGGCTGTCTCCACGCTGGTCGGCGACGTTCAGGCTGACCCGGTGTTCGCCGACCTGGCCAATCGCTGCGTCGGCCTGCGCCCGATTCTGATCCCGGATCTCTTCGAGACGATTGTCTGGGCGATCATCGGTCAGCAGATCAACGTCACGTTCGCCGCGAAGTGCAAACGCGCGTTGGTCGATCTCGTCGGCGAGCGCCTGCGCGTGGGAGATCAGGAATATCTGCTCTTCCCCGGCCCCGAACGCCTGGCCGCGGTGAACGAGGCCGACCTCGCCACGATTCAGTTCAGCCGCCAGAAAAGTCGCTACGTCCTGAACCTGTCGCGCGAGATCTCCGCGGGCCAGCTGGATCTCGACGAGCTCTGGCACCTTCCCACGGACGAGGCGCTGCCCCGGCTCGAGCACGTTCTCGGCATCGGCCGCTGGACGGCCGAGTACGTCCTGCTCCGCGGGCTGGGCCACCCGGACGTCATTCCGGCCGGCGATGGCGGGTTGCGCCGGATCATCGGCCATGCCTACGGTCTTGGCCGCTCGGCCTCGGAGACCGAAGTTCGCCAGCACGCCGAGCGCTGGGCCGGCTGGCGCGGCTACGCCGCGTTCTACTGGTGGTTCGCGTTGCAGCAAGACGCGATGACGCGGGGACGTTTGGACCACCAGACCGGCTATAATTGGTCGTGGGACCTGCCTGGAGGTGAGCAGGATGGCAGTGCTGACAATCACTCTGAGCCAGGACACCATCGATCGGCTCGAGAACGCGGCCCGGCGGGAGGGATTGGACGTTCCGTCGTACGTTCGTCGGTTACTCGAGGACGACGGCGCCAGTTGTCGACGGGCCGATGATCCGGCCACCGAGCGGCACCCGGCAGAGCGTCTGCCCGATGAGCCGTGGCCGGACACCGACGAAGAGACCGTGGCGTGGCTCCGCCGGCATCGGCGCCAGACTCCGAACGTTCGCCCTGTGACGGCCAACCTGGCGGATTTGCTGGCCACGGAGGGGGTCGACGAGGGAATGACTCCGGAGGAGTGGGACCGGTAGTGGGCAGAACTCGAGGCGGCTCAGAAAGCCATCGAGCTGGCGGACG
>DATLRG010000191.1:0-11447 GCA_035534795.1 Chloroflexota bacterium | reverse complement strand
CCGTAGTCGTTGAAGTTGTCCGGCGGAGCATTGGTCAGGTGATCGGCGCGTGCCCAGGTCGGCGACGTCACCACGCTGAAAAGGACGTTCACCCCATTCGCCTGGGCGACGTTGACGATCGCGTCCAGCGGACCGAAGAGGATGTTCCCCTTGCTCGGCTCGAAGTCTGCCCAGCGGACCTGCTGCCGGATCCAGCCAAACTCGGCCTGCGTGGTGTAGTCCAGGACACGTTGCTGGTCCTGGCCGGGCATCTGGACGTTGAAGCCGAAGCGGAGCCCGGGGACGACGACCGGCGACTCGGGCTCGAACGCTTCGATCAGGTTCGTGTTCGGGAGCGCGGCGGGGTTGTTCAAGCCGTTGGGCTTGCCGTTGTTGTACTGCTTGAAGAGGGGACTGCCCGCGGCTTCCACCGCGAGATCGCCGGGCAGATTGACGCCGGTGATGATCGACTTCAAGTAGTCGGCCGTGAGGATTCCCTCGGTCGTGTGTTTGGTATTATCGAAGTGCATGATGCCGCGCTGGAATCGCTGATAGACGAAGTCGTGGTTGTGGGGATCGAACGCGGGCTCGCTGAGCGGCAGTCCCCACATCTCCAGATCGAAGCCGAGGAGCAAGCTGGGGTTCCCATCGCCGTTCGGGAACGCGGTGCCGAGCGAGACGGTATTCTGGAACGTGTTGAAAAAATTGACCGGCAGGCCCTGAAACGTATTCGATACGTGCTGTCGAATGAAGGCGAGCACCGCCGTGTCGTAGTTGGGCGAGCCAACCGCCGGCGCTTGCTTGATCAACGCGGGGTCGACCGGCGGAAACTCGGCGAAATTGAAGCTGGTAAAAGGCATGAGACCGCCGCTGTCGAGCAAGTTGAGCTGTCCGACGCCGCCGTCCGGGTTGATCTCCAGGACGCGGCGCTGAAAGAACTGGACCGTCTTCCCCAGGAATCGGAACGTTCGACTCACCGGAAAGCCGAAGTTGTTGAGCCCGCCACGATGCTGGAAGTAATCGTAGAACTTGTCGTTATCGATGCGGAAGCCGGTCTGCGGAAAGAAGCGAGGGTCCGTCGGGTCGACGCGCGTGGTCGTCGAGGCCGCGGCGGCGAGGGCGGGGCTGAAGCTCGCCAGCACCATGACCAGAGTCGTTAGCCACGACACCACACTGATGACGATCGATCCTCTCATGTCGACGATTCTCCTCAAGTGACGAATAAGAGTCCCTATCCAGACCTGGACTTCAGCGCGCCGCGCTGAAGTCCAGGTCTGGGTGGTGCTTCCAAGGACGCCGGGGGCCACGAATGTGCGACAGATGCGACGAGCGGGCGGACGCCGAGTCCGCTCCGGGACCGCGCCCAGCCCCCGCGGCTGCGCGTCGGCGACGTCTGATCGCGAACCGATCGGAGGAGACAGAGATGAAGAAGTGGCGGGAACGCCCGACCTGCTCAAATCAGGGATTGCCGTTAACCCCCGGCCGGTGCGAGCAACTTCTTTGCCACGTGATGGCGGCCGACGCGTTCGTGTCGGCACCGTTCTGATGTTGGAGCTACACTGAGTCCACGGGGGCAACCGCACGCGCCGCCCAGATTACTTTTACGGGTTATCTCGGCAGCGCTACACCGGGTCCAAGGGGAAAGTGCACGGAGGCGCTGGGGGTGCGCAGCGCCCCCAGCGCCTCCGCGCACTTTCCCCTTGGACCCAGCTTAACTGCCAAGCCGGATCGAATAGCCGATCGGGGGCGCGGTCGACGAGTTGTTGTAGTTCGTGATGTCGACGAGCACCGGACCGAGGCCGGTGAGGACACCGTCAGGGTAAGCTGGCCCGGTGCCGTGGTGTCGGTGCCACGCAGGTTGGCGATCTGCGAGCCGTTCAGCACGACTGTCACGAACAACGCGTTGGCCACGTCGGGCCCGTGCGGCCAGAAGTTGATGGTGATCGTCTGTGTTGCTCCGCCGGGGTAGGCGAAGCTGTAGAAGACCGAGGTGCCACCCTGGCTGCCCGCCAGGCTCCCGGTCGCGGACGACGTGAGCGGCCGGGGCGCGGCGGCGGAGCCGGCGGCCGGAGCGGGTGCCGCCGAGGAAGCCGATCCAGCGCATGGCATGTCGACGTCGTATTTGCCATCCCAGTACTGCACCAGCGAGACCGTGCCGCCGCCAAAGGCGTAGCGCGGTGAGCAGTACGACGGCGGGGCGATGGCGCCGCTGGTCCGCGCGACCCAATTGCGAAGCCCGGGAGCGAATCCTCCCGCGATCTTGTGCCACATCGGGACGATCGAGTAGATTCCGAGATTCACTCCGCGAGCCTTCCAATAGTCGATCGCGCCCTGGATGACCTGAGCGTTGAGCGCGGTGTTGGGCGACCAGAAGTTCGCCGTCTCGACGTCCAGCCACCAGCGATCCGGGTTCGGGACCACCGACCGAGCGTATCGATCGGCGTCCCCGGCCGCGTTGTAGCCGTAGTTGTACGCGCGGCAGTCCGCGGCGCTCGGTTGGCAGGTCCCGCGCGGGCCGGTCTGCCCCCGCGACGCGGTAGGTCCCGAGGGGTAATTCAAGTTCATGTAGAATGATGGACTCTGCCCGTCCTGGATGGCTCGCGCGAACAGGTCGGCGAAGCAGGGATTCCGGGTGAACGCGCGACCGGCGGTGACCCCGATAATCGCCGTGCCGGTCGCCGGGGCCGGTGGACCGCCGTGGCACGCCGGAAAGGACTCGTCGTAGCCGGCCGGGTCGGGCGCAAAGCGGCTGGAGGCGAACGCTGGTTGAGACACCGCGATCAGGGTGAGAACGACCGTGGCGAGAGAGAGCGCGGTCGCCACTCGCTGCCGGGCGCGCGACGACCTCATGGCGCAGCGAGTCACGGCCATGCCGCAAAGAAAGTCCACCAACCAGCGCGCGTTCACGATGCGCATCCCCCTGCTTGTCGTCTATCGTGTGATAACGACGAGTCGCTTTCCCGAACCAGTTGTCGCCCGACGGCAATGCCCGGCCGGGGACGTGAGTCGACGCGGCAGCAAGGCGCGCCGATTTCAGCCCATCGGTCGAAGAGGCACACACGGTAGAGCAGATCTGAGAGCACGGAATGAGAACGGATCTGCAAGGGACAGTTGGAAGAGATGAGGGTTACCCGCCCGACAGGCGCTGGGTCGCGCCACGGCTTGGGTCGTTAGTAGTGTATCAGACGTGTCAATAGCCCACTTTTCCCCGGCGGCCGGGCGCTGACGCACGGGAGTCACTCCAGATCGGGGAAGTGCAGCAATCGCCAAACGGCGACTTCTCTGGCACGCTTCGACTGCCGCGGGAGAGATGCCTGAGAGAGCGGCACTGAACAGCCTCCGCTGCGTGGATGACTCGGGGCACTGAAGTTTCGAGCGCTGCTGCCCGGGCCGGCTCGGGTACGGCAGGATGTCTGGACCACGAACAGCGCGAAACGGCGTGAAAAGCCGCGAAAACTTGTGCGTGGAGTGCGTGCTCTTTTCGCGATCTTTTCGTATCGTTTCGTGATCTTCGTGGTCCAAACGGACCCGCGTCCCCGCCTCCTCCGGTCTCCGATCCTCAATCCCGATCCCTCGTCGCTGCCCACGGTAGGTCGCCCGTGTAGTAATAGAGATTCTTGTTCTCCATGACCGCACTGGCCACGACGGTCGGCGCCGGGCGAACGAGCTCGACCTCGTCGAGGTAGACGCGTCCACCGCAGTGGCCGCACCGGGGCGCCGACCCGGGACGGAGGCGGACGCCCGGACCAGTCGCCAGAGCGATCACCCGTGCTCTCAAGCCATCGTCGCCTTTCTCCCCCTCGAACCGAGCGGCGACCCGCCCACAGTCATAGCAGTGTAGCTCTCCCCGAACCTTCACCGACGCCATGTGCCTCCCCCTTCCAGCAGGTTACGTCTCCGCTACCGGTACCAGGCCGAACAGCAGACGGCGTCACCTATGCGTGGGCGCCGGTTGGATGTCGTACCGTGGCGCCCACGACAATGATGGGGGCGGGTCTCGCGACCGCCATCCACCGTCAGGGCTATTCCGTGTCGCCCAATCGTCCTACCAAGGTCGCACGCCGGCGGCCTCGCTCGGAACGCTTTGTGCGACCGGTTCTGCGTTGGGATGCCGGCTGAAGGAGGCCGATCGTGAGCAGATTGACCAGCGGCGAGCGCAAGGAGCTGCCCAACGGCGACTTCGCCTGCATCGACCAGAACGGCGGGCGGCACCTGCCGATTGAGAATCCCTCGCACGTCCGCGACGCCATGTCGCGCTGGCCGATGACTTACTTTGATAGCTGCGCGGCGCAAGAAGCAGCGCGGCGGAAGATTCTCGCGGCCGCTCACAAGTTTGGGATGGCCGTGTCGTCCGACGATTTCATCAGCTATTCCCAAACACCTCCCCTGATTCTGCTCCAGTGCTTTTCCCTGGGAGGTATGCGGGAATGAGCTTGAGAAAATTGGCCCGTCGGGCCAATTTTCTCAAGCTCATTCCCGCATACCTCCACCGATGGGCTTGGAGTCCCGTGGTATCCTCTCTGTGAGGAGGAAACGTGGAACTAGCCGCGAACGTCCGAGCTTTCCTGGAACAACCCAGGCTCTGCGTCATGGCGACGATCAACCGCGACGGGAGCCCGCAGCTCACGGCGATGTGGTACGACCTGGTCGACGACGTCGTCATCCTGAACACCTCGCGCGGCCTGGTCAAGGTGCGTAACCTGCGTCGCGATCCGCGCATGGCCATCTGCGTCGAGGATGGTCCGCGCTACGTCACGCTGAGCGGCCGCGCCGCGATCGTCGAAGACCGCGCGGTGCAGGAGGCCGAGGTCAACCGCATGGCGGTACGCTACCGCGGGCGACGCCTGGCGGCGACCCACTGGCAGACTATCGCCCAGGATGACCGGCTCGGGATCCACCTGGTCGTGGAGCGGGTGATGGCCCGGGGATTCGAGTAGGCTGGCCACGGGGAATCAAGACCCTGGCTCTCATCCCGCGCCGTCGCCCGGCAGACGCCAGTCGCGGTCTGTCGAGGCTGGTGCCGTGGATTACGAGGTCGAAGTGATCCCCGGCCTCGAGGAGCCGGCCGAGCGCGAGCTCCGCGCGAAGCTGGACGACGGACTCGCGGTGCTTGGCCGGCCACGTGAGGGTCGGATCGCCATCCGCTACCGCGGCGAGCCACGACGGGTGAATCTGCTGCGCTCGGCGATCGCGGTGTATCGTGTGGAGAGATTCGACGCTCGGCGCCCGACGGCTTTGCTGGGACACGAGAACTTCGACCGCGTCGTCCGGCTGCTGCGGGGCGTGATCGCGATGAATCCGCCGGGCCGCTACACGACGTTGCGCCTGAGCGCGGCGGGGGCGGAGTCGCCGACGTTCGTCCGGCTGAAGGAGCAGCTCGCCCGGGAGACGGGGCTGAGCAGCGCGAGCGACGCGGGCAACGCCTCGATCATCGTCCGGCGATCGCCAACCGGCGCACCCGGCTGGGAGGTGCTGGTCCGTACCAGTCCGCGACCGCTCTCGGCGCGGTCCTGGCGCGTCTGCGACCTGCCGGGCGCGCTCAACGCGAGCGTCGCCTACGTGATGGACGAGCTCGCCGGACCTGCGCCGGAGAAGCGGTTTCTGAACGTGCTCTGTGGCTCGGGTACCCTGCTCGTCGAGCGGCTGGGGATCTGTCCGGCGCAACGCGTGATCGGCGTCGACCGGAGCGAGCTAGCCCTCGCCTGTGCGCGTGAAAACGCGCTGGCGAGCGGCCACGCCCCGCAGATCACACTGCTTCACGCCGATGCGACCTGCCTTCCGCTCGGGCGCGCGAGCGTGGACACGGTGGTCGCCGACCTCCCGTACGGTCTGCTGGTTGGGAGCCATCGAGAGAACGCGGAGCTCTACCCGGCGGTCGTCCAGGAGGCCGCGCGCGTCGCGGTGCCGGGGGCATCGTTCGTCGCGATCACCGCGCGTCGACGACTCTTCGAGGCAGCGCTCGATCGGTCCCGCGCGGATTGGCGCTGCACGCGCGTGCTGTCGCTGAAGATCCCGTTCAGAAGCGGCTACCTGACGCCGGCCATCTACGTACTTCGCCGCCAGGGCGGTGGTACAATCGTACCGTGATGTCGGCGGGAACGCTCGTCAACCCCCGGTCCCGATCCCACGCGGTACCACGCAGGCCGCGGCGCCGGGTGCGCCTGATCGCGGATCTGGGACTTAGCCTCCTGCTGGCGCTGATCGTCGAGACGCTGACGGGCAGCATCCTCTTCCTGTTCGCGCACGGGCTGACCCCGAAGGGTTCGGCGTGGAGCGCGTACGTCTTCAACGCCCTCGCGTCGTCAAACCTGTTGGTGATCCAGGATATCTCGTTTCAGACCGATCTCCACGTCTGGGCAGGGTACCTGAGCACCGGGGCGATCGTGTTGAAAGCGTGGGCGTCCTGGCCAACCTTGACCGGCTGGTGGCCGCACCGCCTGTCGCCAGCGCGCCTGACCTTCGAGAAGACAGCGGCCTGGGCGCTGCTGATCCTGGGACCGGCGAGCTACCTCACCGGCCTGGCGCTGGTTTGGCGCCCGTTTCTCCGGTACGATCCGACGATCCGGAACGCTCACCTCTGGGTCAGCCTGGCCCTGGTCGTGGCGCTCGGCCGGCACGTCTGGCGCTTCTTCCCCACCGGACTCAAGGTTTTCTGGGTGCAGCTTCGCGGACACGCCGCCGTCAAGTCTCCCGTGGCACGGTGAAGAGGAAGGTCGTCCCTCGGCCGAGCCCGTCGCTCACGGCCCAGATCTGGCCTCCCCACCCCTCGACGATCGCTTTGCAGATCGCCAATCCCAGTCCGGTCCCGCTCACCCGTTGGTGCTCGGGCCGCTCGACGCGGTAGAACTTGGTGAAGAGCTTCTCCATCGCTTCGGGCGGAAGACCCAGACCGCGATCGACCACGGCGACGACGACCGATCCCTGGTCCACCTCGGCGCGGACCCGAACGTCGCCTCCGTTGGGGCTGTATTTGATCGCGTTGGACACGAGGTTGATCAGGACCTGCAGCAGGCGCTGTTTGTCGGCGTGGACGACGATGCGCTCCGCTGGCAGCTCGTGGATGATCCGCCGTTCGACGAGTTGCGTCGACACGTCTTGCTCGGCCTCGGCGAGGACTTCGGCCAGGAGAAGCGGCCGGGGGTGATAGGAGAACCGGCCGGACTCCATGAGCTCCACGTCGAGGAAATCGTTGACGAGATCGTTCAGGCGCTGGCACTCGTGATGGATCGTCTCGACGAACCCGCGGCCCTGGTCGTCCAGATCGCGGTCGAGGAGGAGGAGCTCGGAGTACCCGAAGACGGAGGCCAGCGGCGTGCGCAGCTCGTGCGAGACGAGTGAGACGAACTCCTCTTTCATCCGCTCCACCTCGCGCTGCCGGGTCACGTCGCGAAACACCGTGACGACGCCGGCCGTCTCGCCACCCGCGCGGCGGACCGGCGCCGCGGCGAGACTGATCACGACCTGGCGCTCGTCTGGCCTCCAGAGCGAGAGCTCGCGCGTCGCGCTGGGGCGGCCGGTCTGTAGGACCTCCTGCACCGGGGACCTGGCTTCGTCCAGCGCGTCGCCGTGCCGGTCGCGCACGCCGAGGGCCTCCGCCCAGGGACGTCCTCCGACGGCCTCGACCGTCGTCCCACAGATCGCTTCGCCAGCCGGATTGAGCAACGTCAGCCGCCCGGCGAGGTCGGTCGTCGCCACACCGTCGCTCATGCTGTAGAGGATCGCTTCGACGCGGCTTTTCTCCGCGGCGAGCTGTTCGGCCTGCCGGACCATCTCATCGCGGCTCTCGATCAGCTCGTCGTGCTGTTGCTTCAGCCGGATCAGCGATCGCACGCGGGCCAGCAGCTCGGCGCGATCGGCCGGCTTGGTGAGGAAGTCGTCTGCGCCCATGTCCAGGGCGCGGATCTTGTCGGCGCGCTCGTTCAAGGACGTGAGCATCACCACCGGAATGTCGCGCGTCGGCTCGTCGGCCTTCAGCCGCGCGCAGACCTCGTAGCCGTCCAGCCCGGGCATCATGATGTCCAGCAGAATCAGGTCGGGCGGGCCAGCCGTGGCCTTTTCGATGCCGAGGCGGCCCGAAGCGGCAGAGCTCACCTGGTAGCCAGCCCGCTCGAGCTGCGCCCGGAGCAGGGCGGCGTTCTGGGCATTGTCGTCGATCACCAGGATCCTGGGCTGTCGTTCATCTGGCATCTGGTCGTTCCTCGCCGAAATTGGGGGTCTGATGTTTTCGTAAGATTGCCGCCAGTTCGGCGGCAAAGGTGCGCGTGTCGATGGGCTTGGCGACGTAGCCGTCGCAGCCGGCTTCGAGGGCTCGCGCGCGGTCGGCTTTCATCGCGTGGGCAGTCAGCACGACGATTGGGAGCGTCGCCGTCCGATCAGTCGCTTTGAGATGCCGCGCCAGCGTCAAGCCGTCCTCGCCGGGTAGCTGGATGTCCATCAGCACCAGGTCCGGCCGGGACAGGCCGATCCGCGTCCACATCTCGTGCCCAGAGCGCGCCGCGGCGGTGCGGAAACCGCCGCGGCGCAGGACGGTTTCGACCAGCAAGAGATTCGCGGGATTGTCCTCGACGATCAGGACGAGCGGGCCGGTGGGGCTATCCGGCATCGTGCTCTCCCTTCGGGTGGCCCAGTCGCGCGACGATCTCGTCGAGCAGCGCCAGGAGCTCGACCCCCGCGAGGTCTCCTTTGCGGAGGACCGCCGCGACGTGACCGTTGAGGGCGACCTTGTCCTCGTCGGAGAGGTCCTTCGCGGTCACCACCAGAATCGGGATGTTTCGGGTGTGGTCGTCGGACTTGAGGGCGCGAATGACCTCGAAGCCGCTCACGTCCGGCATCATCAAGTCGAGGAGGATCAGGTCTGGATGATCCGCCTGGGCTGTCGCGATGCCCTCGGCGCCGCCCGTGGCGCCGAGGACGGTGAAACCCGCCGGCCTCAGGATTCCGTCCAGCAGAGTAACCGCCGACGGATCGTCGTCGACGACCAGCACGCGCACTTCGCGCTGTCTGACCTTGGTGGTGAACGTGTACCGCCCCAGACGGGCGAGGAGGGCCTGGCGATCGACCGGCTTGACAAAGTAGTCGACCGCGCCGAGCGCGTAGCCGAGCTCCTCGTTGCCGACGACCGACACGACCACGACCGGGATGTCCCGAGTCTTTTCGTCGCGCTTCAGTTCGCGCAACACTTCCCAGCCGTCGAGACTCGGTAGCAGAATGTCGAGGGTGATCGCCACGGGCTGGAGGGCCTTCGCCGCATCGAGCGCCTGTGCTCCATCCGCGACGACGTCGGTGCGGTAGCCCCCACGACCGAGGTAGAGCGTCAGCAGATTCGCCGCGCGCACGTCATCTTCGACCACCAGGACGAGTGGTCGGTCGCCGCGCCGCGGCGGCTCGGCAAGCGGCACGTCACCCACCTCCGACAGGGCGTCGCTGGCCTCCGCCACGCTCCGTAGCGGCAGCGAGACGTGGAAACGGCTTCCCTGACCCGGCGTGCTCTCCACCCAGACTCGGCCACCGTGCAGCTCGGCAAAGCGCCGGGTCAGGGCCAACCCCAGCCCGGTCCCGCCGCGCTGCCGGTCTGGTCCCGCGTCGAGCTGCTGAAACTCCTGGAAGATGCGCTCCTGGTCCTCACCGGCGATGCCGATGCCGGTATCCGTGACCGTTAGCTCGACCGAGTCGGCGAGGCGACGTGTCGCTACCGTGACGCGACCGCCCGCCGGGGTGAATTTGATCGCGTTGGACAGTAAGTTATAGAGGATCTGTTTCAGCTTCCCCTCGTCGGCAGATAACTCGACGGTGCCGTCGGCGTCGATCACGACCGTGACGTGCGCACGAGCAGCGAGCGGCTCGACGGTGTTGATCACCTGTGCCAACAGGTCGGATACGACGCATCGCTCCAGGCGCAGCTCCATTTTACCCGCCTCGACCTTGGACAGATCCAGGATGTCGTTGATCAGCGCCAGGAGGTGCTGGCCGCTCTCGTGGATGGTCTCCAGATACGCTGTCCGGGCGGGCCGGTCGTACCCCTCCGCCGGTTCGTCGAGCAACAGCTCCGAGAAGCCGATAATCGCGTTGAGGGGTGTCCGCAGCTCGTGGCTCATGTTGGCGAGAAACTCGCTCTTGAGGCGGCTGGCGCGCTCCAGCTCCGTGTTGGATTCGCTGAGGCGCTCCACGAGGCGTTGTTGTTGATCGAACAGTTCGGCCCGATGGAGGGCCAACGCACTTTGTGCGGCGAGCAGAGTGAGCATGCGCAGATCGTCAGCGGCGAAGAGCGGCTCGCGCCGGAGAAAAACCGCCAGCAGGCCCCACGCGCGTTCCTCGGTGGCGATCGGAACGGCCAGCATCGCGCCGACGTCCTTCTCGCCCGCGACCTGACGTTCTTCGGCCCCGAAGTCACTGCGCGACGCGAGAACGGCCGGCTTGCCGGAGCGCCAGGCTCGCCCCATCGCGCTGTCGGCCGTCACCGGGGCGCCGATCGAGGCGGTACCGTTGCTCGACGCTCGGATCTCCAGGCGTTGCGCGGCGTCGTCCCACAGCGCGGCCACGGCGCCGACACCGCCAGTCAGGTCTACCGCTGCCGGACAGAGCAGGTCCACCGACTCACTTGCCCGTTTGGTCGTGACCAGTCCCCACATCTCGTCGAGAAAGCGGTACAGCTCGGACAGTTGCCAGGTCTGGCGAAGCCAGCCGGGCGGAACGAATCCGACGTAATAGCTCAGGACCGTGACCAGCGCGAGCACGCTCGACAGGGCGCTCGCGACGCCGGCGTTCACCTTGAGCAGGGGCGTGATGCCTGCCAGGAGGATCAGAACGGCGAACGCGCCGGAACCGCTGGCGGCGAGGGTCAGGCGCCACCGAGTCACGCCGCCGGTTGCTCGCGCACCGAGAACGAAGGCCGCGGCCGCGTAGCCCTCGAGATAGGTGAAATAGACGATCACGGCCACCGTGATGGGTGTCGGCAACGTCGGCCGCAGCGCGATCGCGAGCGCCAGGAACACGACGATACCCACCAGCGCGACCAGCACGACGGGGCGTGGGACCGTGCGAAAGTGCTGGACCAGCCGGAGCTGGAGATACGGGTGGGCCAGGAGGCCGATCGCGGCGACGATGCCGAGCCAGAGCGCCTTCGTGTTCGCGACGCTGGCAATCGCCTGTCCCAGGATGAGAATCGCGAACGCGGCGAACATCAGCGCGATGTCCAACCGTGGCCGGTCCCGATGGCGCAGAAAGTCCGCCAGCGTCAGCAGGGCCACCAGGACCAGGATGCTCGATGCCACCACTCTCAGAATGCTGTCCGTATCCACTGCCTCCCGACTCCTGACTTCTCTTCACCGTACGCCTAGCTAATCTGATGGATGCCCGTCTGTCAAGCCCCCAATTTTTCCTGTTCTGCTACGACCCAGTGGGCCTCGCCGCTGACGAAACGGAGGCCAGGGTGAGAAGGGCCGGGCGGTGCTGGATGTGCTGCGCACATC
>DATLRG010000190.1:0-12842 GCA_035534795.1 Chloroflexota bacterium | reverse complement strand
CCCTAAACCCCCGTCCCCTGTAGTAGCAGAAAGGAGGCACACGATGAGTACGAAAGTTGGAAGTGGTCGACCTCGTCGCCCCGGCCAGGGTCAGAGAGGGCGACCTTCGCGGCCACACCGTGGGCGATCTGATTCGGCACGGACCTCGCTTTCTGCTCCGATTCCGAAGAAGCGCGATCCCGTCGTCATCGAGCTCCCGCAGACCGTTACCGTGAAGGAACTCGCCGATGCGCTGAACGTCGGCGGCGGCCAGGTGATCAAAGAGTTGATCAGTCGCGGCTTCATGGTCACGATCAACCAGAGCATCGACTTCGCGACCGCGACGGACGTCGCCAGCGTCTTCAACGTGCAGGTGAGTCCGAAGGCGGTCGACGCCAGCGAGGGCGTGATCGCGGCCGAGATCGAGGAGGAAGAAAACCTCCGACCGCGGCCGCCGGTCGTAACGGTCCTGGGACACGTGGACCACGGCAAGACGAGCCTGCTGGATGCGATTCGGCAGACGAACGTGACGGCGCAGGAGGCGGGTGGGATCACCCAGCACATCGGCGCATATCAGGCCGAGATCAACGGCCAGAAGATCACGTTCCTGGACACGCCGGGCCACGAAGCCTTCACGGCGATGCGCGCCCGCGGCGCCCAGGTCACCGACATCGCGGTCCTGGTCGTCGCCGCCGACGACGGCGTCCAGCCGCAAACGCTGGAAGCGATCAGCC
Source organism: Chloroflexota bacterium (assembly GCA_035534795.1). Lineage (GTDB taxonomy): Bacteria > Chloroflexota > UBA6077 > FW602-bin22 > CADDYW01 > JAJPKB01. Next base: position 12,129 of record DATLRG010000190.1, on the reverse strand, counting down.
ACGCCCGCGCGGCGAACGTGCCGCTGGTCGTCGCGATCAACAAGGTCGACAAGGATGACGCCAACGTCGACCGCGTCAAGCAGCAGCTCGCCGAAGCGGGTGTCGTCGTGAACGACTGGGGTGGCGACGTCGAAGCGGTCCAGGTCTCGGCCCGGCGCAAGACGGGCGTCCAGGACCTGCTCGAGACGATTCTGCTCGTCGCGGAAATGAAGGACCTCAAGGCGAATCCGAACCGTCCCGCCGTCGGCACCGTGATCGAGGCGCAACTGGACAAGACCCGTGGCGCGCTCGCCACCGTGCTGATCGAGAACGGGACGCTGAACGTCGGAGATTTCGTCGCGGTTGGATCGGTCCCCGGCAAGGTGCGGGCAATGTTCAACGACCGCGGCAAGCGGCTGAAGAAGGCCGAACCGGCGATGCCCGTCGAGATTCTGGGTCTGAACGTCGTGCCACGGGCCGGCGACCGTCTCCACGCGGCGCCCAGCGAGCAGGCGGCAAAGTCCTTTGCCCAGCAGCACGCCCAGCTGGTGGCCCAGGAGAACCAGGTCGTCGCTCACCCGATGTCGCTGGAGGAAATGTTCAAGACCGAAAACCAGGTCAAGGACCTGAACATCGTCTTGAAGGCGGACGTTCAAGGATCGTTAGAGCCGATCAAGATTTCGCTCGAGCGGCTGGCCGGAGAAGAGGTCAAGGTCAAGGTCATTCACCAGGCGACTGGGAACATCACCGAGTCGGACGTGTTGCTCGCCCAGGCGTCCCACGGCATCATCGTCGGCTTCAACGTGCGCGTCGAACCTGGCGCGAAACGTGCCGCCGAGACCGCGAGCGTCGACATTCGGCTGTACAACGTCATCTACGATGCGGTCGAGGACGTGCGCAAGGCGCTGATCGGGATGCTGGAGCCGAAGTTCGCCGAGGTGCAGGAAGGCCGCGCCGAGGTCCGACAGTTGTTCGGACACAACAGCGAGGTCGCCGGCTGCATCGTGCTCGACGGCAGGATCACGCGCAACGCGATCGCTCGCGTGCTCCGCGGCGGCAAGGTCGTCGCCGAGGGCCACGTCGAGAGCCTGCGACGGTTCAAGGATGACGTTCGCGAGGTGCTGACGGGCTACGAGTGTGGCATCGTCCTCACCGGCGCGAAGGCCGAGGCCGGCGACGTGATCAACACCTTCCGAAAGGAGCGAGTGGCCGGCGATCTGCCACTCTAATGTCAGATGCCAACGCGGCGTATCGCGCGCCTGAACGAGCAGGTCCGAGCGGACCTGGCCGAGTTGATCACACGCGAAATGAAGGACCCGCGGCTCGCCGGGCTCGTCTCGGTGACGGCCGCGGATCTGACCCCCGACCTCCGGCACGCCCACGTCTTCATCAGCGTCCTCGGGTCAGAGGAGGAACGGAAGAAGACGTTCCAGGCGATCCAGAACGCGGCCGGTTTCTTGCGCACGCAGCTCGCGGCCCGGATGACGACGAAGCGCGCGCCGGAGCTGCACTTCGCCCTGGACGCGTCGATCGAGCGCGGGCAACGGATCATGCAGCTCCTCCACGAGGTCGATCTCCCCGAACCCGAACCCGAACGCCCGCGCGAGCCCTGAAGACAAGCCGGGGTGAGAGGTCGATGGATCATGAAGCATCCCGAACTGGCACGCGCATGACACACCGGCTAGGAGCCTGTCGGAGAGAACTGGGATCTTGGCCAGCGAGTAAGCCTCCCGGCCAGGCCGGGAAACCGGCGGTTTGGCTCTGCAGGCCGACTCCGGCTTTTCTCTCCGACAGGCTGCTAGCGACGAACAATCCAGCGGCCCACCTCAGCGGCATTCTCAACGTCGACAAGCCGTTGGGGATGACCTCGCACGACGTCGTCGACGCCGTGCGCCGATTCACCAGCCAGCGGCGCGTCGGCCACGCCGGCACGCTCGATCCGGCGGCCAGCGGCGTCTTGCTCGTCTGCCTCGGTCAAGCGACGCGCATCGCCGAGTTTCTGATGGACAGCACCAAGCTTTACCGAGCGGTCGTTCGCTTCGGCGCGGTGAGCACGACCGACGACCGCGAAGGGACGATCACGCCGTCGGGCGCACCGGCCGCCGAGCTCACCCTCGACCGGATCGTGGCCGCCACCGCTCGCTTCATCGGCGACGTGGAGCAGGTCCCGCCGGCGTACTCCGCGATCAAGGTCCAGGGCAAGCCCCTGTACCGGGCCGCGCGCGCCGGGGCGCCGATCGAGGCGAAACCGCGCATCGTCCACATCGAGCGGATCGACCTCATCTCCTGGCTCGCGCCCGACCTCACCATCGACGTCACCTGCTCGAAAGGCACCTACATCCGCGCGTTGGCGCGCGACCTCGGCCAGGCGCTGGGCAGCGGCGCCTACCTGCAAGCCCTGCGACGACTGGCGAGCGGTCCGTTCACCGTCGACACGAGCTGGTCGCTCGAAGAGATCGAGCGTGCCTGCGCGCGTGGAGAGTTGCAGCGGCTGCTGCAGCCGCTCGATCTGGCGGTGCGCGCCTGGCCCGCCTTCTCCCTCGCGCCGGAGGACGTGCTCGCGATTCGCCAGGGACGGCCCTGGTCCGGCTCTCCCGGCCGCGCTGGCGACGTCGCCCGGGCCTACGCGGCCTCGACCGGCCACCTGGTCGCGCTGCTGAAGCACCGGGGTCCCGACGTCGGCTGGCAGCCCGACAAAGTCTTTGCCGAGGATTGCGATGGCGTTGGTTGAGCGGCCCCAGCGCGGCCCTCCCCGTGGACGGGGAGGGAGCCAGGGCCGAGGAGTACGATGGCGTTCGTTGAGACTCTGATCGACACTCTGATCGCGGCGAGAATCCGGCGCCCGAGCGTCGTCACCGTCGGCACGTTCGACGGCGTTCACGTTGGGCACCAGCACCTCCTGAACGACGTGGTGTGCCGGGCGCACGTCCGCGACGCCCTGGCCGTCGCCATCACGTTTCATCCCCGTCCGACCGAGGTGCTGCGCCCGGACGCCCCGTCACTCTACCTCTGCTCGCTCGACGCCCGGCTGGATCGTTTGCGCGAGGCCGGGGCCGAGGTCGTCATCCCGATCGCGTTCACCCGCGAGCTTTCACAAATCAGCGCGTTCGACTTCGCGCGAGCGCTGGTCGAGCACATGCGCATGTGCGAATTGGTCGGCGGACCCGACCTGGCGCTGGGACACGACCGCGAAGGCACGCCGGCGGTCCTGCGCGACATCGGCGCTCGCCTCGGCTTCGTGGTAAACACCGTGCCCGTCGTGGACGTGCAGGGGGAAACCGCGCGCAGCAGCGTCTTGCACCGCGCCATCGGCGATGGCGCGGTGGGCCGCGCGGCGCTGCTGCTGGGCAGACGGTACGACGTGTCTGGAGACGTCGTCCAGGGGGATGGCCGCGGCCGAACGATCGGCGTGCCCACCGCGAACGTGGCGGTCTCGGAGAAGATCTTGCTGCCCGGCAACGGCGTCTACGCCGTCTTCTTCTACGAAGGCGGACGCCGCTGGCTCGGCGCGGCGAACGTCGGCGTACGCCCCACCTTTGCCGGCACCACGCGCTCGTTGGAAGTCCACCTCCTGGACTTCACCGGCGACCTCCGCGGCGCGCCCTGCACGGTCGAGTTCGTCGAGCGCTTGCGAGCGGAGATCCGGTTCGCCGGCGTGGCGGAACTGGTGCAGCAGATCCACCAGGACGTCGAGCGGGCCAGGGAGATTCTGGGGGCCGGTGGGTAGCGGGTGATCGAAAGGGTCAGGGGGCAAGAGATTTGCGCAGCAAATCTCTTGCCCCCTGACCCTTTCGATCACTCTCCCCTGAGATGCCTGGCTGCCGGTGTCCGCGACGCGGGTTAGTGCTTGGTGCGCTGGCGCCGGGTGCCTTGCCAGTTGCTGGTGGGTGCATTATCCTTGGTTGAGGGGGCAGGCAGAGTGAGAACGAAGGACGACCAGCAACTGATCGCGAAATATCTCGACCTCGATACCCACCGCTACCCGGGTGGGCGCGCCGACGCTCGGCTTCGTGACGCGGGGGTGTCCGTGTGGGCCATCGTTGCCTTCCTGCGGGTGTATCACGGCGACGTGGATCAGGTGGCCGAGCACTTCGGGCTCTCGCGTGAACAGGTCGAGGCAGCGCTCGCGTACTATCAGCAAAACAAGAAGTATGTCGACGCGCGCATCGCCCTGAACGAGGCATAGGCGATACGTTGGCTGGCCTCTATCTCGACCACAACATGTCGTTACACCTCGTCTCGCCGCTCGAGGCCATTGGCCACGACGTGGCGACGGCGCGCGAGCTCAATCTCACCCGGATCCCCGACGATGCCCAGCTCCTGGCCGCCGTCCGAGCGGGCCGCGTGCTCGTCACGCACGATCGGGGCGACTTCACACTGCTGCACGACGCCTGGCTGACCTGGCCGGCGGCTTTCCAAGTCGCATTTCCGCCCCACCCCGGCATCTTCGTACTGGACGCTGCGCCACATCAGATCCTCCTGGAAACTCTGGACCACTTCCTTGCCGCGACCCCGCTCACCTCCCTGGTGAGCAGCTTGTTTTGGTGGCATCGGCACTCTGGCTGGCGCCGGCGCGAGGTCGGACGTGGGTGGGAGCCCTGACCATGAGCCTCGCCGGAAATCTTCGGAATGGTCGGATGACCCGCATTCTACAGCCACAGCAGCAGGATCATCCTCGCCGAAGATCTTGACGATGCAGTTGTTCCGGGTGCAGGCGGCGCTGTGAGCGCCACCGGGCGTCCGCTGCGTGCTGCCCTTCCAACCTTCGCTCTCAATCCCCTTCAATGCGGTAGACTGGGACCACTTCTCGCGTATTCGGAGGGGATGATGTCGCATGTCTCGGGGCTGGCACCGACTGGCAACAATGACCTCGACGACCAGGAGTTTCGGGTCGAGGCGATGCGCGCGGTGCTCTGGATGCTGCCGTTTCTGGTCGTGGCGATTGCCGCGGCCTTCGTCGTGGATTACGAGGGGACGGCGATCGGCCTGGCGGCGTTGATCCCGGCGCTGGTGGTCCTGATGATCGCCGGTCACACGGCGATCGAGCATCACGTCACCGTCGCGGCTATCGTGGTCGTCGTGGGCCTGCTGGCGATGGTCGCCTGCGCCGCCTGGATCGCGCCCCTTAGCCTCTTCACGATGCTGTTCGGACTGATCGTGCTCGTCGCCGTCGCGACGCTCGGACCGGTCGCGGGATTCGTGACCGCGGCGGCGGCCATTGGCGTCGTCGTTGCTCTCAGGCTCGGGCCGGCTCCCTCGCTGACCTGGAGCGAGGGCCTCACCGCGACCGCTTTGACGGCGGGCAGCGCGATCATGGGCTGGGTGATGACGCGCCCCCTTCAGGTCGCTCTGGAATGGTCGTGGCAGTATTACGACCGTGCCCGCGCCATCGCCGACGAGCTGCGCGATCGGCAGGGTGAGCTGAATCGTGTCGTGAAAAGCCTGAACGAGGCGTACCTCCAGCTTCAGGAGCTGAATGACGAGCTGGCGCGCGCGCGCAAGGGCGCCGAGGAGGCGCGGCGGCTGAAGTCGGAGTTCGCCGCGAACATCAGCCACGAATTGCGGACGCCTCTGAACCTGATCATCGGCTTCAGCGACATGATGACGCTGTCTCCGCGGTCCTATGGAGGGGAGAAGCTCTCCGAGGCGTACCGCCGTGATCTCGACGCGATTCAGCGCAACGCGCGGCACCTCTCGGACCTGATCGACGACGTGCTCGACCTGAGTCAGATCGAAGCCAGCCGCATGGGCCTGGTCAAGGAGAAGCTGAGTGTAGCCGCCGTCGCGGACGAAGCGGCGACAGCGGCGGCGCGCTTGATCGACGGCAAGGGCCTGGCGTTGACTGTCCAGGTCCCGACCGACCTGCCGGAGGTCTACGCGGACCGTACGCGGATCCGCCAGGTCCTGATCAATTTGCTGAGCAACGCGGCGCGCTTCACTGACGAGGGCGGCGTGACGATCTCGGCGGCGGTGGACGGCGGCGACGTGCGGGTCAGCGTCGCGGACACGGGCATCGGCATCGCGCCCGAAGACCTTCCCAAAGTCTTCGAGGAGTTCCGCCAAGTCGACGGATCGATTCGGCGACGCGCCGGCGGGAGCGGGCTTGGCCTGGCGGTGAGCAAGCAGTTCGTCGAGCTGCACGGCGGCTCGATCTGGGTCGAGAGCCGGGTCGGCCTGGGAACGGCGTTCCACTTCACGCTGCCCTACCGCGACAACGTCGTCGCGGCGGCGTCGCCGGGCGACTGGCTCATTTGGGACCAGCGGATGGCGGCGCGGCAGGCCCCCTCTCCCGAGGTCAGAATCGCCTCACGCGATCCCGCCGCGGCACGCATCTTCCAACGCTACCTCGATGGCTATCGCATCAGCAGCTACCCCACCCTGCGGGACGTTCCCGCGGCGACGGGACTCGACGCTGCCGCGAACGGCGCCTGCGTGGTCGTCGCGTCGTCGGTCCAGGAGGGCTTGAGGGACGTGTCCGATTGGGAAAACGGCGGTAACGGCATGCCGCTCGTCATCTGCGCGCTCCCGTCGAAGCGCGATCTGGCGCAGGAGCTCGGCGTCGCCGCCTATCTGGTGAAACCGATCTCGCGCGAGCAGATCGCTCAAGCCTTGAAGAACCTGACCGGCCCGCGCCGAACTATCCTGATCGTCGACGACGACCCCGACATGCTCCGCCTCCTCGGGCGCATGGTCCGCTCGATGCGGGCGAGCAGTCGCGTCCGGCTGGCCGGTGGAGGCGAGGACGCGATCGCCATCCTGCGCTCGCGGCGGCCGGACGTGGAGTTGCTCGACTTGCTGATGACCCGGACGGACGGCTACGCCGTGCTCCGGGAGATCCGCGCCGACGAGCGGCTGCGCGACATGTCGGTGATCGTCATCACCGCGCGAGGTGACGAGGCAGAAGCGGTGACCGCGGGCATGATCGGGATCACCCGCCGCGGCGGCCTTCCGGTCAGCGATCTGATGCGGTGCCTGAGGGCGAGCCTCGACGCGCTGCTCCGCGGGCCGGACACTGGCGATCGAGGGCCTGCAGCAGGTCGGACCGCGCCACCGGTTTGACCAGGGTGTCGGACGCGCCCAGCGACAGCGCCAGTTCGCGTTCCTTCAGCACCGAGCAGATCACCACCGGAATGGTTTGCGTATCCGGATGGCTCTTCAGGATCTGGAGAATCTCCCAGCCGTCACGCGACGGCATCATCACGTCGAGCAAGATGACCGCGGGCTGATCGGCCTCGACGCGTGCCAGGGCCTGCGCGCCGTCGTCAGCCGCAATCACGCGGTAGGGGCTGTCCCCGAGATAGCGTCGATAGAGCTCGATTGTATCCGGGTTATCCTCGACGACGAGCACCTTCCAATCCTGGACCGGCTGCAGCCGAAGGCAGATTGACAACCGTCGCGCGACCACCGGGCGCAACTCCACCGAGCCGCCGCGTGCCTCGATCAAATTCTGCGCGATGTGCCAGCGTTCGTCGCCGAGGAGGCGCTCGACCGTCGCGGCTGGACTCGCTCGTAGCTCACACTCAACCAGCACCAGCACGCCAGAATTCGCCCCAGGCGATTCGAGCGTGGTATCGACGGCGGTCGACGCGAGTTCGAGGCTCAAGCTGAGCACGTTCAGAAGCGCTTGCCGCAGGACGGCCCGCTCGATCGCGACGGCTGGCGCGTCGCGTGGGACCGAGAGACGCAAGGCAATGCCCCGCCGCTCCGCGAGTGGCCCGATGGTCGCGACGACGCCCAAGACCAGCGCGTCGATTGGTGTTGCCGTCGTTTGCGCCTGCGCCTGCATGCGCGCCACTTCCTGATCGACGACCGACGCCGGGACGCCGGGCGGGAGAGAGGGGGGAACCGTCGGGACTCCCCTCGCCGCGTCGTGGTACCGATCCCAGAGAATGTCGGCGACGGCGGCCAGCGATTCATGCGCGTAGCGCCGTGACTGACGCAGGCTGATGCCGAGGTCGGCGGCGATCTCCGGCACCGGCAGGCCCTGGACGTAGCGGAGGTAGAGGTAGCGATACTTGCGCCAGGGCACGGAGTCGTAGGGTACGTCAGCGGCCGGCTTCATCGCCTCGATCGCCTCGAGGAGCACCCCTTTTAAGGCCTGGCCACCCACCTCGCCAGGTTTGTGGGAGACGAGCGCGTCGCCGAGCGCGTGCGTCTGCAAATACGGGCGGTCGTAGAGATGGGCAAGCACATCCCGGATGTCGTCCCGAAACTGGCTCATACTCAAGTCGCGGGGACCGAATTCATCAACCGGCGTCGGTATCTGGTCCATGCTCCCCCCATGGTCGATTCAAAGGAGGATGTCGGTATCGACATCCTCCGCGCTCACTGGGAACGAGCCTGTTTCGCCGTCCACCGCTCGACATGGACCCCTTCCCGCGCTTCCGTCTTCGACAAGGGCATCTGCTTTCCCTGTCCGATCCCACCTACCTCGGCGATGCGAGCGAAGCGTGGCTTCATCAGTTCCACCGGGCCATCATCGCGTACGACCAGACGAAGCCGTCCGCCGCGTTCGAGAGCCAGCTCCCGACGGACTTCGGAGGGAAGTGTAAGCTGACCCTCGCTGCTCAGGCTGGCTGCATATTCACGTGCCGTGACGCCTCGTTAGTAAGGTAACGCACCCGCGTAAGGGGATTGTACCATGGCTTACGGGTGTCACCGCGCGTCGCTCCGGGTTCAGGCCTGCGCGGCGTGACCGGTGGGGCTGTCGCCACAGGGGAGAGAGATGACCGCGTTGTTGTTCAGCGGTCAAGGAACGGCCACTGGACGGCCACTCGATGGCCACATGGACATTGACCTGGATCAAGATGCAGCATAGTATGCCCACAGCGCAGAAGAGGAGATGTGACAGATGTTCAGCAACTCGGCGACGCAACGGCGACAGTTCCTGAAGCTGGGTCTGATCGGGACGGTCGGCCCGGTGCTCCTGGTGGCGTGCGGCGGTGGGCAGTCGGCGGCGCCGACCGCGGCCCCGGCGAAGGCAGGGGCCGCGCCCACGACGGCCGCGGTGGCGCCCGCCGCGGCGCCGACGGCGGCGAAGCCAGCGCAGAGCAGCAGCGCGTCGGCAGTGCCCACCAACACGCCGGCCGCGGCCGGGGCTCAGCTCCTGCCAACCACGACGGCCGAGGCAGCCATCGACGTCAGCAACGTGCCGAAACCGGTCGCCCCGATGTCTGGCGAGCTCGTTCTCTGGCACGACTGGGGCAACACCTCGGGCGGTGGTCTGGCGATGATCGACCTGGTCAACGCCTTCATGAAGCTCTACCCGAACGTCAAGATGACCAACGTCTACGATACCAGCCAGCAAAAGTACCTGGCGGCAATCGCCAGCGGCAACGTCCCCGACCTGCTCAAGCTCAACGCCTTCGATATCCCCACCCTGGGTCAGCGTGGCGCGTTGATGGCGCTGGATTCGTACATCTCGCGCGACAACTGGGACATGAAACAGTACTTCGACTTCGCGGTCCAACAGTGTAGCTGGGCTGGCAAAGTCGTGGCGGTGACACACCACCCAGACATTCGCTGTGTTTTCGTCGACCAGGGCATCTTCTCGGATGTCGGCCTCGATCCCACCAAGGCGCCGGCGAGCTGGGACGACATCGTCAACTGGGGCACCAAGATCTCGACGCAGAAGGGTGGCCGCTACACTCGCTTCGGCTACGTGCCCGCCTGGACCGCCAACCCCTGGCCGACACAGGTCATGCAGGCGAACGGCGCAACGCTGATGTCGGACGATGGGCACAAGGCGACCTTCAATTCGGACGCCTCCGTAGCGGCTCTCCAATGGGCGTTGGATGCGACCGACCAGATCGATGGTGGATACAACAATACCGTCGAATTCAGCGCGGCGAACAAGACGGCGCAAGGCTCGGGCGACTACTGGATGTTCCCCCACGACCTGATCGGGATGTGTCTGGAGGGCAACTGGTTCTGGGCGCCTGTGACCATCGTCAACCCAGGGATGAAGGTCATCAACGGCATGTTCCCGGGCGGTCCCGCGGCAGAGGGTCAGCAGTTCGTCTTCGGTGGCGGCACTATGGTGTCGATCCTAAAGGGCGCGAAGCACGCCGACCTGGCGTGGGAGTGGCTCAAGTTCCTGGGATCGCCCGTCGGCGGCTACCTGGTGCAGGCCCGCACCAGCGACGTGTCGGGAAATATCGCGGCTGCGAACGATCCACGTATTCTCGACAAGAACCTTGGCCGGCAGCAGATTCTGCCGCTCTTCATGAAGGCGAACCGGTTCCACTACTTGGCATCGCCGATCTCGAACCAGTTCGACGACGAGATGACGCGGATGGGGCAAAAGATCCTATTGAAGCAGTCGTCCGTCAAGCAGGCCCTGACCGACTCGACCAAGAACGTGCAGAAAGCCTTCGATGATTTCTGGGCCTCGCAAACGTGACGGCCAGTGGGCGAGCAGCGCTGACGGAGGGATGCAATGAGTGATACGGCGATACTCGCCGGTACCCGGCGCGGCGTCCCCGAACGCAAGAGGCGCGTGAGCGCGCGCACGGAAGAGCGCCTTGCCGGATTCCTATTCGCTTCGCCCTTTCTGGTTGGGCTGCTGCTCTTCACGGTAATTCCGGTCCTGGCCAGCATCTATTACAGTTTCTGCAACTACCCGATCATTGCGTCGCCGAAGTGGATCGGCCTCCACAACTTCGTCGAAATGTTCACGAATGACCCGCAGTTCATCACCTCCATCTACAACACGATGTACATGGTGGTGATCGGCGTGCCCATCGGCACGGTCTCCGGGCTGATCATCGCCCTGATGCTGAATCAGAAGGTCAAAGGACTGGCGGTCATTCGGACGGTCTATTACATGCCGTCGCAGTTCGCGGGCGTCGCGCTGGCGCTGCTCTGGGGCTGGCTGCTCAATCCGCAGTTCGGCGTCGTGTCCAACGCCCTCTTTCTTGTCGGCATCAAGGCGCCGCTCTGGCTCGGCGATCCGGCGTGGGTGAAGCCATCGTTCATCCTGATGGGATTATGGGGTGTCGGGGGCGCGATGATCATCTGGCTGGCGGGCCTGCAGAGCATTCCCGAGTCGCTCTACGAAGCCGCCCACGTCGATGGGGCGACCTCGTGGCTCTGCTTCTGGAAGATCACGTTGCCCTTGCTCAGCCCAACCACCTTCTTTGTCGTGACGACCAGCGTCATCGCGACGTTCCAGATTTTTACCCAGGCCTACGTTCTCACCGGTGGCGGGCCCGCGGACGCGAGCCTGTTTTACGCGCTCTACCTGTTCAACGAAGCGTTCCAGTACTTCCGCATGGGCTACGCGTCGGCGATGGCGTGGGTACTCTTCGTGATAATCATGCTTCTCACGCTGCTCCAGCTCAAGCTCGCGCAGAGCTGGGTCTACTACGAAGCGGTGAAGGAGTAGCCGGTGACGACGCAAGCCGCGAGCCTCCCTGGCCTGACTCGTACCCAGCACATCGCCAACCCGTGGCGGGTCGCCGGCCGGACGCTGATCTACGCGATCCTCGGCGTCGGCACGGTGATTATGCTCTTTCCTTTGATCTGGATGGTCCTGGTGTCGCTGGACGACAATGCGTCGCTTTTCAACATCCCGCCGCAGTACATCCCCGCGGTGCCGCACTGGTCGAACTATCCTCAGGCAGTGACCGTCTTTCCCTTCGCGCGCTATTTCCTGAACACAATGATCATCACCGGGACGGCAATGGTCGGCCTGCTGTTTAGCTGCACGCTGGTGGGTTATTCGTTCGCGCGCCTGCGCTGGCCGGGCCGCGACGTCTTCTTCATCATCATGTTGGCGACACTGATGGTACCGCCCCAGGTGACGATGATCCCGCTCTACATTATCTGGCGGCAGGTTGGAGCGCTCGACACCTACGCGCCGTTAATCGTCCCCGCGTTCTTCGGGAACGCCTATCTGATCTTCTTCACCCGCCAGTTCTTCACGACGATCCCGTTCGAGCTGGAGGACGCTGCCCGCGTCGACGGGTGCGGCTACTTCACGGTCTACTTCCGCATCATGCTCCCGCTCTCACTGCCCCTGATGGTGACCCTCGGCCTGTTCGCGTTCACCTGGAACTGGAACGACTTCTTTGGACCGCTGATCTACCTGACCAGCCCGAGCAAGTACACCCTGCAACTGGGCCTGCTGTCCTTCAACGGCCAGTATCA
>DATLRG010000189.1:0-7783 GCA_035534795.1 Chloroflexota bacterium | reverse complement strand
CACCGCTGCCACCAACGGACGCACGTCACACTCCCTAACCTGGTGAGGGCAGGATGATCGACGGGACGGCCTCGGCAGAGATCCGGCGCGCTGCCGAAGAGACCATGCGTGTGTTCCAGGTGCCGGGCCTGGTGGTGGTCGCGACGCGCGGCGGCCAGCCGCTCGCTCAGCTGTTCCTTGGCGGCGATGCCGCGGGACACGCGGTCGCTCCCGACAGCATCTTTCCGGTTGCCTCGGTCACCAAGCTGGCGACAGCCCTTGCCGTTCTTCGCCTCGTCGACGCCGGGACTCTCGCGCTCGACGACGCGCTGGCAAGTGTTTTGCCGGACGCCGCTGCCGCGCAGACCGGCGTCACCACGCGCACCCTCCTCTGCCACGACAGTGGCCTGCCGCTGGATCCCAGGGGCGAGACGAGCCTCTACGCTCCCGGCCTCACCTGGCCGACACTCGCGCAAGCTTGCCTCCAGACCTCGCTTCGCTGGCCCCCGGGCAGCCGCGTCCAGTACAGCAACGTCGGCTACGGCCTCCTCGCGGTAGTCGTCGAGCGGCTCGTCGGCCAGGCGTTCCCGACCGCGCTCCGTTCGCTCGTCCTGGACCCCCTGGGCATCGAAGGCTACCTCGGATCAGAGCCGCCGCGCGCGCCAATGGTGATCGCCGACGTCCGCGGACCGCACGCCGACACGCCGCTCGCCCCGTTCAACGCCGCTTTCTGGCGCTCGCTAGCCCTGCCGTGGGCGGGTCTGCTCACCTCGGTAGCCGGCGCGCTGGGCTTGCTGCGCGCCTACCAGGGACTTCCGGTCGATTTTCTGGAGCTCGAAACGCTGGCCGATGCCACGCGAAACCAGACCGACGACCTGGGCGGCGGGTATGCGCCGCCACTGGTCTGGCCGCGCTGTCCCTGGGGGCTCGGTCCCGAGCTGCGCGACCAGAAGACGCCGCACTGGGCGCCAGCGCAGGCGGGACCAGACTCGTTCGGGCACGCCGGCGCGTCCGGCTGCGTCGCCTGGTCGGACCCGTCCACCGTCGTCGACTGGGCCATCCTCGGCACGCGCACGGCCGACAACGGCTGGCTGGTGCGCCGCGGCCCGGCGCTTGGCGCGGCGATCCTCGCCGCGGGATGAGGGCTTCCTCTGTCGGTAGGTCGCGGTGAGGATCGAAGGATTTGCGACGCAAACCCGTCGGTTCTCACCCCGGCCTAACTATAAAGCAAGCCCGCACGACACCAAACCTCAACCAATTCTCCACCTCGTCTCAACCACGTAACATCCGCGCCGCGTTATCGTTATTCTGCGGTGACAGGCAGTAACCCTGCGGGGCACAGAAGGGGACCACGATGGATCTGCGCGCTCCTTTCCATCGTCTGAACCGCGAGCAGCGCGGGCAGACGATTCTCGTTTTCGCGCTCATGTTCGTCACCCTGATTGGCTTCACCGCGATAGTGCTCGACGCTGGCATCGTCTACTGGAACCGCCGACTGCTGCAGAACGCAGTGGATGCCGCGGCGTTGGCCGGGGCCGAGAAGTTACCGGGCGATCCAAATTCGGCGGTCGCAGCCGCCGTTACCTACGCGCAAGACAATGGCGTGGCAAGCGGCGAGTTGATTTGCGACCCCAACGACACCTACCCGCCTGGCCTGCTGAGCTGTCAGGCCGGCTCCGACGCGACCTACGGGATCCGGGTGACCCAAACCTACAGCCCGAACGACACGATGGTCGTCAGCGCGAGGCGCAACATCGGTTTCGGCCTACGCTACATCATCGGCGCAGGCGATACTCCCGTCGTCGCGACGGCGTCGGCGATTGCCGCAGTAACGAGTCCGAGCAAGGTCGCGCCCTGGGCCGTCAGCCTCCAGCAGCTCACCACGAACGCGACTCCGCCGGCCCAATGCACGACCCCTTACGTAGAGTGCGCGCTGAAGATCGGCTCGAGTGGCCAACCGAACAGTGGAAACTTCCAGGCGATCGACTGGTCGTCGATCGATCAAACACCTACTTCAGGCGGGACTACATTCTACAATCAGAATTCGACGTACGGTTATCAGGGGAACATTCCGCCGCCGACCACGACCGCCACGCCAATCCCTGCCGGATCTCCATACCCCGTATACAACTTCCAGGTAAGCACCGAGCCGGGCGACATGGGTCAGAACACGAGTAAGGATATCAGCACGCTGATGGGCTGGGATTCCCAGGAGTCCTGCACTGGGAATCCAACCGCTACCCCTACGCCAGCGTCGTGCGCGGGCGTTTACGTGACGCCGACTCCCAACCCGGATGGTAGCACTCCGGTCCCCTTCTACCCACAGTCCCACCCTGCGCCGCTTCCCGCGAATGGGGTCTGTTACCAGTACGTCCAGTGCCCGCGAGTGGTCGTCGTTCCCTTCATTCAGCAGAGCTGGAACGACCAGACCATCAATGGAAAAAGCCAGCCGGTGACAGTCGTCGCCTTTGGATGCTTTTACATCACCCGTACCGAGGGGAATGCGGGGCAGTTTCAGGTCGACGGGATGTTCATCGACGACTGCCGGAGCGAAGGACCCGCCAACTACGGGGTTCCCCTGTCCAACGGCAGCGTGGCCACCAACAGCATCTCGGTGTTCCTCTGGCACTAGCCTCTGCGTGGGCGGAGTCTGCCCGTCTGGTTGCCATCTCCGGCTATTTTCGGTACAATAGAGTCAAGCGTGGGAAGGTGTTTTTCACCTTCTCACTTTTTTTGGCCTTCGACCGCCCGCTAGAAAGGATCTCATGAACGCGCTCAAGACTATTCGCGACGACGTTCGCAACGTCGCCATCATCGCGCACGTCGACCACGGCAAGACGACTCTTGTGGACGCCATGCTCAAGCAGAGCCACATTTTCCGCGAGAACCAGACCGTCGGCGACCTGATCCTGGACTCGAATGTCCTCGAGCGCGAGCGCGGCATCACGATCCTGTCCAAGAACACGGCGATCAACTACCAGAACGTCAAAATCAACATCATCGACACGCCCGGCCATGCCGACTTCTCCGGCGAGGTCGAGCGCGTCCTGAACATGGCCGATGGCGCGCTGCTGCTCGTCGACGCGCTCGACGGCCCGATGCCCGGTACGCGCTTCGTCCTGAAAAAGGCGCTCGAGCTCGGCCTCAAGCCGCTGGTGGTGATCAACAAGATCGACCGCCCCAACGCGCGGATCAACGCCGTCCACGACGCGGTGCAGGACCTCTTTCTCGAGCTGGCGACCGACGTCGATCAGCTGGACTTCTCTGTCGTCTACACCAACGCGCGCGCCGGCCTGGCAACTCTGGACCCGAGCCAGCCGGGCCAGAACATCTCGCCGCTCTTCGACGCGATCCTACGCGAGATCCCGGCGCCGGTGGTCGACCTCGACGACGGGTTTCAGTTGCTCGTCGCCAATATCTCCTACGACGACTACGTTGGGCGCGCGGCGATTGGCCGCGTGCGCCGCGGACGGCTCCACGTCGCCGATCAGCTCGTCTGCATCGGCGCCGACGGCCTGCCGGTGCGCCAGAAGGCGGTACAAATCTTCGCCTTCGACGGCCTGCGGCGCGTGACGGTCGAAGAAGCCCGGGCGGGCGACGTCATCGGCATCGTCGGGCTGCAGGACGTTCAGATCGGCGATACGATCGCGACGGTCGAAGCGCCCGAGGCCCTGCCCCGCCTGGAGGTCGAGGCGCCGACGGTGCAGATGACGATCGGCGTGAACTCGTCGCCGTTGGGCGGTCAGGACGGCAAGTACTGCACGTCCCGCCAACTGCGCGCGCGGCTGTTCCGGGAGCTGGAAACGAACGTCGCGCTGCGCGTCGAGCAGACCGGCAGCGCCGACGAGTTTCTCGTCTCCGGGCGCGGCGAGCTGCACCTTTCGATTCTGTTGGAGACGATGCGCCGCGAGGGGTACGAGCTGCAAGTTTCCCAGCCCTCGGTGATTACGCGGCTGGTCGACGGCAGGGTCCAGGAGCCGTTCGAGCACGTCGTCGTCGACACGCTCGACGCCTACGTCGGTCCCATGACCGAACAGATGGCGAAGCGGCTGGGCCAGATGGTCAACCTCCACCAGAACGGCGACGGCCATGTTCGGCTCGAATACATCGTCCCGACTCGCGGCCTGATCGGCCTGCGCGGCGTCTTCCTGACCCTGACGCGCGGCGATGGGACGATGAGCAGCCAGTTCGTGGGCTACCAGCCCTGGGCCGGCCCGATCACAATTCCGCGCAATAGCGCGGTGGTCAACACCGGCGCGGGCGTGGCGACCACGTACGCGCTCGGGAATATCCAGGAGCGCAGTAGCACGTTCATCGAACCTGGCACCAGGGTCTACGAAGGGATGATCATCGGCATGACCCAGCATCCGCACGAAATCATCGCGAACATCACCAAAGAGAAGAAGATGACGAACGTGCGGTCCTCGACCTCCGACATCGCGGTGCGGCTTACGCCGTCGATCATCTTCACGCTCGAAGAGGCGCTCGCGTTCATCGGCCCGGACGAGCTCGTCGAGCTGACGCCGCGGTCGATCCGCCTGCGCAAGAAGCTCCGAACGTCCGAGGAGCGCGCCAAGGCACGGCGTGTGCCGGTCGGAGTGACGAGTGATGAGGGACGAGGGAATGGGCGGAGGGACGAAGGGATGGACGGCGTGACCGGTGACGAGGGGTGAGGGTTCGGAGATGGATACGCGTTTTGCGCATTGCCCTTCGCGCCGGGTGAGTAACGCGTGATGGGCGATGAGGAGGCTGGATCGTACGCGCGCGTCGAGGATCGCCGGGCCTGGCAAAAGGCCCGATCCCTGGCCGCGACGATTTAGGAGGCCACCGAATCTGGCGCGCTCTCCCACGACTTCGGTCTTCGGGATCAGTTGCGACGGGCGGTGGTGTCGATTGCCTCCCACGTCGCCGAGGGCTACGAAAGAGGGAGACCAGCGAAGTTCGTCCAATTCCTGTCCGTCGCGAAAGGCTCCTGCGCTGAAGTACGCGCTCAGCTTTACGTGGCCTCGGACGCGTGGTACCTCACTCCGGAGTCCTTCCGTTCGCTACTCGCGCAAGCTGAAGAGGTTGGAAGAATCGTGGGTGGACTTCGATCCTACGCCGCCAAAAAGCGAGACCATTCGTGACCCAGCACCACCAGCGCCGTCAAAGCACCGCACGTTCTCGCGGCGTCGAATCCGCTGCTCCGACTCCCTCGCCACACCGTCCCTCCCCGAATCCCGAATCTCTCACTCCTCCTCGCTCGTCACCGCGTCCATCTCCTCGTCCCTCATCCCTCGTCCCTCATCCCTCATCACTCGTTACTCCGTCCCTCCCCTCATCCCTCCTCCCTCATTACTCATCACTCGTAAGATTGTCCGTGCCGACCGGCTGGACCGATTACGCCTTGCTCGATTCCGGCGATGGGGCCAAGCTCGAGCGCTTCGGGCCGTACACGCTGGTCCGCCCCGAGCAGCAAGCGCTCTGGCACCGGCGCTTGCCGGCGGAGCGCTGGGAAGCCGCGGACGCGACTTTCCAGAAGGGCGGCGTCGAGAGCGGCGTCTGGATCGAGCATCGCCCGCTCCCCAAGCGCTGGGAGATGCACTACGACGACCTGACCTTCTGGGCCCGCCTGACCGGCTTCCGGCACACCGGCGTCTTCCCGGAGCAGGCAGTCCACTGGCAGTGGGTCCGCCAGCAGGTCGAACGGGCCGGTCGTCCGATCCGGATGCTCGACCTCTTTGCCTACAGCGCGATCACGACGCTGGTGGCCGCTCGAGCCGGCGCGCAGGTCACCTACGTGGACGCTTCCCGGCCGGCGATCGGCTGGGCCCGCGAGAACCAGGAGGCGTCCGATCTCGCCGCGCTGCCGATCCGCTGGATTCTCGACGACGTGATCAAGTTCGTTCGGCGCGAAGCTCGACGTGGCGTTACCTACGATGCGCTGGTGCTGGACCCTCCCGTCTTTGGCCGCGGCCCCAAGGGCGAGGTCTGGCGCTTTTACGAGTCGGTCCCGGTCTTGCTCGATCTCTGCAAACAGGTCCTCAGCGATCGCCCGACGTTCGTCTTGATCAACGCGTACGCGATCGAGGTCTCCAGCATCGTCCTGGCGAACCTGCTCGAGGACCTGATGGCTGGCCACGCCGGCTCGATCGAAGCCGGCGAGCTCGGCCTGCGCCAGGAGGCGTCGGAGCGGGTCCTGCCCGCGGGGATGTACGGGCGGTGGACGAGCCGCGAGTGACGATGTTGCGATGAGCTGGCGACGCGAGCAGGGTCGGGACCGATTTTTTCGGCAGGCGAAGGCTCAGGGCTACCGGGCCCGGTCGGCGTACAAGCTGCTCGAGATCGTCGAGAAGTTCCGGGTCGTCCGGCCCGGTCAGGTGGTGCTCGATCTGGGCGCGGCGCCCGGTAGCTGGAGTCAGGTCGCCTACGAGCGCGTCGGTCCGGCTGGTAGAGTGGTGGCCGTGGACCTGCAGCCGATCCCGCACCTGCCGGGCGTCGAGACTCTCGTCGGCGACGTGCGCGCGGCAAGCACGCTCGCGGCCATCCAGCAAGCGCTGAGGCAGCGTGCCGACGTCGTCCTGTCCGACGTGGCGCCGGCGGCGACCGGCATCCTCGTCACCGATCAGGCGCGCGCGATCGAGCTCGCCACGAGCGCCCTCGCGGTCGCCCGGGCGACGCTCCGCCCCGGCGGCGCGTTCGTCGTAAAGGTGTTTCGCGGGGAGGACTTCGATCAGTTCCTCGGCGACGTTCGCCGCTCCTTCAAGAAGGTCAACGTGGCCATCCCCGAAGCGACGCGCGCCGAAAGCCGCGAAGCCTACGTCGTCGCCCGCGGGCACGTAATCTGCACGCCATCCTACCCGGCCCGATGACAGTACCGGGGCGGGAGGAACGATCATGGCGGAGCCACGACGACACGGCCATCCCAAGGCACAGATCCTCGAGACCGGTAACGCCTTGTTCTTCTATCGACCGCTGAGGGGCGTCCTGCACCCTCGCAGCTCCGATGAGATCGAGCACGTGTACGTCGCACTCTTGCCCGACGATCAGCACCAGCACCGGAACCGCCTCCTGACTTTCGCCCAGACGTGGTATCCGCCGATCCTTCCCGGTCTAGTCCTGCCCGAGGAGCGCGGCTGGGCGGTCGTCACCGACGTGACGCGGGACCCACGGCGCCTGATCGATGCAGTAGTACGGGGGGAAGGCAGCGCAGACGGGTCGACCGCGCCGACCACCACACCGGCCGCGCGCGCCGCCGGCGACGGCCGCTACCTGATCGCCCGCCACGACGACCACACCGATCTCGCCTACGCGCTCCACCAACCGCGGCAGCTCGGCCCGGCCCAGCAGACCCTTCTGCTGGACCCTCAAGCCAGCTATCGCGTCGTCGTCAAGGAGCCTTGCGTTCCGTCCTGGATCGGCGTCGTGGACAAGCCCACGTATCCCTCCGCACTCGGCGAGAAGTTCGACGGCCACGTCTCCATTCCACTCGATCCGAGCAGCTTTCTCGACTATCGGTGGACCCAGGTCTTCCTGTTCGACGGGAAGAGCGACGTCCAGACCGAGCTCGGGATCGCATTGAAACGGGGCCTCGAAAACAGAGCAGAAAAACAGGCGTTCGCCGCTCTGTGCGTGGAAGCCCAACGGGTCCGAGCAGGCTCGGCGGTGGACCTGCTCAAGCCGCTGGTGGATGGCTCGTTAGAGTGAGCGCGGCCAGGGTATAACGCAGATTCGTGGGGCCTCGCCGACGGGGAGTGGCCATCCTTGGCGCTGAGCCCGCGTGGCCACACCCCCTGCCCCTCTCCATCTCCGATGGAGAGGGGCA
>DATLRG010000188.1:0-4333 GCA_035534795.1 Chloroflexota bacterium | reverse complement strand
TTGTTTGAGCGCCCGCAGGGCGCTCAAACAACAGTCTTGAGATAACTTCTTATTCTTTGAAACGAAGCGCCTCTAGCTGGCGGAGTCCTTCGTCGACGGGCAGCTCGCCGCGCTCGATCGCCTGGAGGACCCGCAGTTGCTCGCTCTCGCGCGAGTCCGGGACAGCGTCGGTCACGGTCGTCGACGTAGCGCCCGGGGTCTCCGCGGTTGGGGTTGCGTCGCCATGCTCCGCCGAGCCGCCGGCCGTCGCAGCGGGACCCGCGGCGTCAGCCGGTTGGTCCGTGCCGGCGGATGACTCGTGGTCCGCCATGGCGTCGCCGGCTTCGACGTCCCCGAGCAGCTCGGCGACGTAGAGGTGCCCGCTGACGGTCCGGAAGCTCACCGTTGCGCTGCCGCCATTCAGGCGGCCCTGCCACCGGCGCGAGCCGGGCCCGCGGGCGTCGCGGAGCACCTGGCAGGGAAGGTCGCTGGTCACCGCCATGCTGACGCCGTGCCCGCTGATCGTGGCCGACGTGTCCGCGGGCACGCGCACCGTCACGCTGCCGCTGACGGTGTGGAAGTCGTAGCTCCCGTCGGCGGCGAGCGACCCGGCCAGCTCCATCGAGCCAGAGACGCTGTCGGCCCGCAAGGCGTCGAGCTTCCCGCCGACGCGGATGCTGCCGCTGACCGACTTGGCATCCAGGTAGCCGGACAGATCGCGTGCCTCGATGCTGCCGCTGACCGTGTGGATGGAGATGTCGCCCTGAACGCGCGCGAGTCTGATCCCGCCGCTGACGTTATGCGCTCGAATCGCGCCGCGCACGCCGTCGACGAGGGTCGCCGCGGTAATGCCTTTCAGGTCCAGGTCGGCCTGCCGCGGCACCTGGACGTCGTAGATCACCTCGGCGGGCAGCGCCGTGTTGCGCAGCAGCTCGCCGAGCGACTGGACCGCGTCGGCGACGAGGTCGTTCCACGCGCCGCGGTCCCGAAACGGCGCGCTGCTATCGAGGACCGTGCGGACCCAGACGGCGTGCTCGTCGTGCTGGACCTCGATGCAGGTGGCGTTGAAGCGCGCCAGGCTCGAGTTACCGTGCAGCTTGGTGGCCCGGAAGTGGACCTCCGGACGGTCCCAGCCGGTGATGCGGACCTGGCCACGCGGGTTCTCGAGCGAAAATCGGCAACCCTCGCCGACGGGAAAGGTCTGGTCCAGGGTCGCGGTGGAGTCCGGCTGGTCCGGGCTCGGCTGGGCCGCCGGGTCGAACGTTTGCGTGGGCATCATCATCTCTCCTCACTCAATCCAGATGCGGATACTCTGTCCGCTAGGCTCGTGCATGTGGAGCAGCTCGCCGCGAAAGTCGGAGTCCAACGCCTCGGTCACGGCCTCGAGCGTGTCGCGGTGTTCTTCGGGCACCCAGCGCTGCACCGCGCGCAGGATGGCCGGCAGCGCCATCAAGGGCAAGGTCAGGTTCACGTTCTGGCCCCCCGGCTCCTCGACCTTCAACTTGAACCAGCGTCCGTTGGCCGTCCAGGGTCGCGGTTCCACGGGAGGCGACTCGGGCAGTCGGCGCTCGGTGGAGAGCGCTGCCAGCAGCCGCGTCGCCTCTTCCGGCGTCACCTGCTTCGCTTCGACCAGCTTCAGGACTTCGAGGCGTTCGTTCTCGGATGCCATTTAGCTTCCCCCCGATCGTTTCAACAGCTTGAGGGCCTGCTCGGCCGTGATCTCGCCATTTTTCAGGCGTTCCAGCGCCGCGCGGCGCTTCTCCCCATCCTCGGACGTTTCCGGCAGCGGGACCTCCTCGCGCACTTCGTACCCCAGGGCGCGGACGAGGTCGTCGAGCCGGCTGCGCACGGTGGGATAGGAGATGCCCAGGTCCTTCTCGACGTCGCGGATCACGCCGCGGTTTTTGATGAAAACTTCGAGAAAGGCGATTTGCTCGGGCGAGAGGCGCTGGAAACGCCCCAGGGTGAACGCGCCCTCCAGCGTCGTGTGGCAGCCCGGGCATTGGAGCCGCCGCACCTCCAGCTCCTCGCCGCAGAAGGGGCACCGACCTAAAACCTCAGGCATGACTGTCGTGTCCTCCGGGTCCTGACGGAGGCCGGGGCACGGGAGCCAGGGGCCGGCCGAGGCTGTACAAACACAACCGGTCGTCGATCCAGGGTGAGAAGTCGCGAGCTGTGCCTGGTGCGCTGGGCACATCAAACACAGTTAGTGACTTCTCACCGTGGACCAACGAGCACCCTCTGCCACTGCTTCATTACCCCGGGAGCCGCCGTCAGACGAAATCCGTGTGCTTGAGGAGTAGTGTAGCCAGTGTTGAAGTAGATGTCAATATCTTTTAGGATGACATTAACTATGTTGATCTGTAATTCCCGATCATCAATAGTGGGCCGGATCACGGGTCCGACGAGCGGGGGGGCTTACTTCCGCTCCGTTTGCTCACAGGGGAAGGTATCGCAAAAAGCGCTGGCGGGAGTGAGAGGTGGTCACCGGGCGCCGCGCGAGGCACCGATACCTACCCTGATCAGGGCAAGACGGGTTTCCCGGGTGCCGTGCGACGCATCGACACCTACCCTTTTCGGCCCAGAGCGAGATGGGACTGGATGCTCGCCGGCCGAAGGGCGCAGCCCTTTGCTCGATGGGGACCGAGGTGCGATGGTCAGCCGCGGGGAGGAACAGAGCAACCGGCCGGCGCCTCCTCGACGCCAGACTGCTCCACGGGGGGTTCGTGCGCGCGGCAGGACTCGATCAGACGCTGGAGCTCGCCCTCGTCGGCGCCCAATTCCTGCGCCGCGCGGTAGCAGGCCTCGGCCGCGTTCCATTCCTCGCGGAAGTGGTACTCCAGGCCCAGGTGGACCCGCGGCAGTGGCCAGCGTGGAGCGAGGTCGACGGCGCGCGTCAGGTGAGCCAGGGCGAGGTCGCCGTGCTCCCACGCCATCAGCAGCGTGCCGACGCGCAGGTTGAGCGCCGCGTCGTGGGGCCGGTCACGTAACTGCCGCACCAGGCGGCGGATGGCCCGGACCTCGACCAGCAGCCCCTCCGTCTCACGCGCCGGCTGGAGGCGGTTCGCGCGATCCAGCGCGTCCTGAGCCCAGCGCCAGTCACCCAGACGCCCGCGGGCCACCCCGAGGTCGTGCCAGTACTCCGCGACCGTCGGCGACTCCGCGACAGCCGCTTGAAAGGCCCGACGGGCGCCGTCCCAATCCTCGGCCGCCAGCCGTTGACTGCCGACCGCGGCCTGCTCGAACGCCTCGGGCGATCGTGGCGTGCCCTCGGCGCTCCGGCTCTCACTTTGCCGCTCGATGTGCTGCTCGGTCAGCGGCCGCTGCTCGGTCGCTGACCGCTCGATCTCGCGCAGGCGCTGTCCCCAGGCCGCGCCCTCGATCAAGCGGAGGTCCCAGACGTGGGGGACATTCGGGAAGAGCGCGCGCACCGCCTCGGCGGCGAAGTCGCCGCTCTGGAAGTAGCACGTCACCAGGAGGTCGACCGAGGTGTAGCGCTGAAGGCGGGCCAACACCACGGCGACGAGGGCATCGTAGCGCGGGCGCCCGCGCGGGTCGAGTGTCGCGAGGCGGTCAGACGCCCGTCGCCAGCCCGCGATCACCCCGTCGCGCCACGTCCTGACGGGGATCGCGCGGTCCGGGGTGCCCGCGTCGAGGGGGCGCGGATCGCGCCGCGGGCCGTTCGTGAGGACGGTGGCGAGTCGTGGGTCGGCCGGTCTAGGCGGGTCGTTCTGGATGGGTGGAGGTGCCAGAACGCAGCTTGTCATCGTGTGATCCTCCCATCGTCGTCGAGCTTCGGATCACGGACGGTTGTCCGCCCGTTCTATCTCTGGCAACACCCCGGCCGCACCGGCGATACTCCCGACGTGATAGTATTTGTGGTATGCCCACACCGATTCTGATTCTGGCGTCCGACACGACCCTGCGAGACGGTCTGCGCAGGGCGGCCGAAGAGTTTGGCCGAGTCGTCACGACCAGCAAGCCGGCGATGGCGATCTACCTGACTGCCGTCCACGAACCGCTGATCGCGATCGTGGATCTCGACGCGGTGCCGCCCGACGGCCGCTTCGGCCTGGTGTCCACGCTGCACACGCGCTTCAGAGTCGCGGTCGTCGGCATCGGCGACGCGGCGACACTGCGCGACGCGGCGGGCATCAGTCTGGCGACGACGATCCTGAAGCCGATCCACCTGAGCGACGTCATGCACGTGGTCGATCGTCTCCTCGACGGCCGCCTCGGCGAGTCCGCGGAATCGCACGAGCGCTAATTACGCGAGCAAGTCGTCGCGAAAGTAAGTTGTCGCACGTGTACTCCTTTACCGACGTGTCTGAGCACGTACCAGCCAGCAGACTTG
>DATLRG010000187.1:0-8196 GCA_035534795.1 Chloroflexota bacterium | reverse complement strand
GACGTGATAGACTCGGACACCACGATACCTCCGGCAGCCCGTGAGTAGGGATGGTGGCTGCCGAAGGTATCATTCTTTTTCCACCAGTTCTGTCAACATGTTTGGCAAACCTGACCGCGCACGATCGGCGATGGTGGCACTCACTCCCGGGGGTTGGTGCTCCTCCCCTCACTCGCTGCGCGTGCCCGACGGGGGGACGTTTGGACCATGAAACCGCGAAACGCCGCGGGGAACGTCTGGACCACGAAAGCGCGAAACGACGCGAAAAACACGAAAGGGCCAGCGAGCGGGGATCTACTGCCTCTTGGGTCGGTTGTGCGCGTACGGTGATTGAGAACGCTCCAAACTTACGGCTCTCTTCGGGGTGTGTGGACGAAGCGGCGGATGCCTACGGGTTTTTCGCCGAAGTTGACGAGGAGGCAGAGACGGTAGTTGCCGTGGTGGAGATAGAGCAGGCACTGCTCGACGTCTTCGGGCAGGATGCTGGAGCGAGCCTTGGTTTCGAGGAGGAGCTCAGACGCTCCGTCGCGGATCAGGAAGTCGGCACGGCGTTTGGTGACGACGACGCCGTCGTAGGTGATCGGGATCTCCGGCTCGCGCTCGAATTCGAGCCCGTTCTTGGGCAGGGCGAGCTCTAAAGCGCGCTGATAGTCGACTTCCATGCAGTGCAGTCCACGCTGACGCTGAACGTCGATGCATGCCGTAATGACGAGGCGCGAGAGCGGCTCGAAGTCATGGACGGGCATGGAATGGAATCCTCCCTTGACGATTATAGGCCGCGTGGCGAATCCCTCGGGACCTCGACGGCGGCACCACGACGGCCACGAACCCTTCGAAAAAATGCGAAAACCCTTCCGCGCTGGCCCTTTCGCGTCTTTCGCGTCGTTTCGCGTTTTCGTGGTCCAAACGTCCCACCAACCCCTACCCCACCCCGCACCTCGCCAAAAACTCCCTGGCAATCAACGCATGCCCGATCTCGGTCGGATGCACCCGGTCCCGCGCCCAGTAGCCGGCCGGCTGGGCGCACAGGCCGTGGTCGAAGGCATCCTGGGTTTTGACGAGCAAGGTGCCATACTCCTCGCCGAGGCGGCGCACGACGGCGCGGTAGTCGTCGAGCAGCCGGCGGAAGAGGTCGCCCCGGTCGGTTTCGACGAGGAACGGCTCGATCAGAATGAGACCGGCTTTCGTCGCGGCGCGGGTCTGGTCGAGCATAGCCCGGTAGTTTCGCTCGAACTCGTCGAGCGGCACCGCCTCGGCGGTGCGCTCGGCGACGATTCGCCAAACGTCGTTGACGCCGATCTTGATTGCGAGCCAGTCCGGCTGCTGGCCGATGACGTCGGAATCCCAGCGGGCGAGCAAGGTCCGGGTCGTATCGCCGCCGATCCCCTGATTGACGATCGTCAGGTTCAGCTCGGGATGCGCCGCGCCGAGCCAGACATAAACTTCGCGCACGTAGCCGTTGCCGAGCGGCGCGAACTGGGCCCGCCGGCCGCAGTCGGTGATGCTGTCCCCGGCGAAGACGAGCTTCTGGTTCGGTTGGAAGATCAAAGCCATGGTGTTGAATATCCCTCTTCGGTTTATCGTTCTCGGTGCTTTATCTTACGTGACGGAGTCGTCCGTGGCCAACGCTGCTTCGGCAGCCGTAGGCGATGGTTAGCCTTGCCTGGTCGGGATGGTAGCGGGAATGAGCCGGTCCAGATATTGACCTGACGATGACCCTCGGCAACCGGTCCGTTGACCTGGACCGGTTACGCTTGGCGTGGAAGCCTTGACCGGAGGGTTGAAAATGGATTACGGAAGCTTGATTCGGGACGCCTGGGCGCTGACCTGGCGCTACCGGTTCCTCTGGGTGCTGGGACTCTTTACCGGCACTGCCGTCGGCTCCTGCTCGGGCTTCGGAACCGGGAACCAGTTCCAGTACCGAGGCGGCCCGGGCGATCTGTCGCGGATCGCACCGGGGATGGAGAGGGTACCGGTGGAGGTCGAGCAGTGGGTCGTCAGCCATCCAAGCACGATTGCGTTGATCGTCGGGGTGGCTATCTTACTCGGCCTGGTGCTTCTCTTTGTCTCGCTCGTGGCCCAGGGCGGGATGACCGAGGCGACGGTCGACCTCGCACGTCACGAGCCGGTCACGCTCGGCATTGCCTGGCGCGCGGGACTGCATCTGTTCTGGCGGTTCCTCGGACTCGTGCTGCTGCTCATCGCCGCGGCGATTGTTCTGGCGGTCTTGATCGGGACGATCGTTGCGCTCGCAATTGGCACGTCGACGTTGGCCTCGGGGAACGTCCGTGGAGTGGTCGCGGCGCTCTGGGTGCTGCTGGGAGTTGTTCTCGCACTCGTTGCGATCCCGGCGGCGATCGGAGTGAGCATCGTTCTGGCCTGGGCCCAGCGGGCAATCGTTGTCGAGAACGTTGGGCCGATCGTGGCGGTGCGTGACGGCTGGGAGCTGCTGCGCCATCACCTGGGCTCCAGTGTAATGGTCTGGCTCGTCAACGTCGGCTTGAGCATCGCGGCCGGCCTCGCGGTGTTGTTCGGACTGATTGGCGTCGTCGCGATCCTGGCCTTGATCGGGGTTGTGGTCTGGACACTGATCGGGTTCACCACCGCGACCGCGATTTACATCGGCGTCGGCGTCGTGATCGCGATCGCCGCGCTCTGGCTCATGGAGGCGATCGTCAACACGTTCTTCTGGAGCTACTGGACTCTCGCCTACCTGCGGATCTCCGGGCAGCAACCGGCTTGACGACGGCTATCCATCGATCGTCCACCGTGGACGGTTTGGACCACGAAAGGCGCGAAGCGTTGCGCTCGGAGTGACCCCTTTCGTGGTCCAGATCGTCAGTATCAGAAGGCCACAAAGAAGAGTTGGCTGTTGTCGGTCAGTCTCGCCGAATCGCCCGTGAAGGTCCAATTCCCGCCATTCCGTGACTATAGAGAACGTCGGGGTCGATGTCGGCGCCGTTGGGCCACACAATCGTCCCTAGTTCTGGATCGACGGTGACGGCGCGGAACAGCTCGACATCCCGTCGCAGAGGCTCGAAGATCGGACCACGGAGAAATGGTTCCAAGTTGACAACGCGCTGACTACCATCGGTGAACGAGAGAATGACATCGAAGCCGTCAAGTGGCTCAACGTGACAAATTCGTACCACCTGTTACCTCCGATCTAATCAAGTGGCTCGATCGAGCTCAGGACTTCGCCCTGACGCGCCTTCTCCCAATTGCCTGTTAACCCCTCTCGGTGGAGGGATGCCCATTCTAAAACGAGGGCGAGCGCTCGACGTGGGAGATTTCCGGAGAGCACTTCGAGAGTCGCGATGGCAATTGTCGCCTCGCTCTCGGCATAAACGGCGTGGAAATGTGCCGGAGCGTGATCGTTGTAGTACATCGCGATGATGATTCCGAAAAACTGGCTGATTCGCGGCATATTTCCTCTCCCGAATAGTACCACATCGCGCACTTTCGACTTTGTGTGAGTGTGAAATAGCCTGGTCGCGTCACTACGTATCTATGAATGCCTTCGGCTGAACGAGTATAATGCCCAGACGCTCAGGAAAATGACACTCCGGATTGGAGAACCTCCTGATGGATCTGCCCGTTCCGGCGCCGGTCGAGGAACGGCTTTTTACTTCGGATTTCATCTTCGCGACGCTGGCGAACTTCTTCAACGCGTTCGGTTCGCAGATGGTGACGGCGACGTTACCAGTGTACGTGCTGGCCCTGGGCGGAACCGACGCCGACGCTGGGCTGGTCAGCGGAGCGCTCGCTTTTTCGGCGCTGGTCATGCGGCCGCTGATCGGCTGGCTGACCGATGCCTGGCGGCGCCGGCCGCTGGTGTTGATCGGCACGTCTTGCTACGGTCTGGCCAGCCTCATTTACATGGTGGCAGGCTCGGTACCGGTGCTGATACTGGGGCGGATCGTCCACGGCTATGGTCTGAGCAACTACACCACGGCCGCCAACGCCTACCTGGCCGACATCGCGCCGCCGCGCCGGCGGGCCGAAGCGATTGGCTTTTACGCCGCCGCGGCCGACGTGGGGCTCATCACCGGTCCGGCGATGGGCTTTTTCATCATTTCTTTGCTTGGTTTCCACCGGTTGTTTTACTTTTCGGCGGGCCTCGCGTTCGCCGCTTTCGTCGTCTCGATTTTCGCCCACGAGCAGCGCAAAAAGCCGGTCGGCAAGCGTCCTGCCTGGTCGCCGAAAACCGGCCTGATCTCGCTCGATGCTGCCCCGATCGCCTGGACGGCCCTTTGTCTGGGCATGGGCTTTGGCCCGGTCGGCGCGTTCGTCTCGATCTTTGCCGAGTCGCGGGGGATCGGCAATCCGGGTTTCTACTTCACGGCGCAGGCGCTCGCTTTGATGGTCTCCCGCACGTTCTCCGGCCGCCTGGCCGACCGGCGCGGCCGGACTTTCGTCATGATCCCCGGCCTGCTCGTGACCGCGCTCGCCCTGGCACTCTTGCCACTCGCGCACGATTTCCCACATTTCATGGTGTCGGCGGCGCTGTTTGGCCTGGGCTTCGGCGCGACCCAGCCGGCCACGCTGGCGCTGGTCGTCGATCGGGTGCACCCGGATCAGCGTGGCCTGGCGATGAGCACCTATTTTATGGGTTTCGACACCGGCATCTCGCTCAGCTCGATTGGACTGGGGGTGGTGATCCAAACCTGGGGCTTCGGCGTGATGTGGCCAATCTCGGCCGCCTGCGTCCTGCTGGGCCTGCTTGGCCTGCTGGGTACGCGCAGCAGCGATCACCGGAATGTACTGGGAAGAAAGACCTGAGGCGTCGCGACGCCCCCTCGGGCGAGGGAATCGTGCGGACTCGCGGCTCTGTCTCTGAAGAAATACATCACCCCGTTCATCACCCCCGCAGCAGACGGATTGGACCGTCCAGTCGTGCAGAATGTGACAACTTGTACATATTCGCTGGCGATAATACCAGAGGCAGAACTGGCAGGCGTTCGATGATCCAGTCGGAGTGACTGGGGCTGAACCTTTGGAGGGCGTGCGGCGAATGAGGGCGAAGAAAACGGGCTCGCGCTGGCAACGCGTGTTGGCGTTGGCCGGGGTAATCAGCGCGGCGGTGATTGTCAGTTGGGCGATGATCGAGCGTCTCCCGGAAAGGATAGCACTCGTCGTCGTCTGGCCGACGCGTGCCACTGACGTGCGCGAAGCCAGTGCGAGTCCTCCGGTGGGAGCGGCCAGGCCGGTCGCCATCGCGCTCGCTCGTCTACCACTGCCCACCAAGACGGTGCCGGGCGCGCCGGCGACTCCGTCGGTGATAGTGACCATCGTCCCCTCGAAACCCTCGGCTTCGGCCATCCCAACACCCGCCCTTTTCGCTGAGACCGTGGCGACGCCGAGCGTCGGAAGTGGATCCCCGGCGGATCTGCAATCGGTTAGACATCGCGCGGCCGATCACCTCACCGACGTGCCGGTGGTCCCTGCCGCGGACACCGCGCCGCCGCCGCGTCGGCCCGTCGTGGCGCCCCCGCCGCCCGAGCCGGCCACGAGGGCGTTGCCTCCACCAACGGCCACGGCAGCGTCCCCGCCACCATCGACGGGCGTCGGCGGACCGTCCCCTGCGCCACACCCAATCCCGCCCCCGGCCCCGCCTCCACCATCAAAACCACCTCCCCCTCCTCCTCCGCCGACCGCCGTGAAGCCGCCCCGACCGCCGCCTTCTCCGTCGGCAGGAGTGCAGCCAACCCCGCCTGCCGGCCAGTCTTCAAAGAACCACGGCGACGCGAAGCAAGGGGGGCAGGGACCGGCGCCTGGCGGACAGCGGCATGATTCGCCCCCACACGCGTCCACCGGCGGCCGAGGCGGAGGGCAAACGAATACCCGAGCCCAAACGGGGCATTCGGCCGGGTCCGACCGGGGCGGGCACCCGCCCAACGACCATGCGCCGCCAAGTCGTGGTCGAGGACCCGACCATCCGCCCGGTCAGACTGGTCGCAAACGCGGCTGAGTGGGCCTATCGTCCCCGGGCGGTGGAGGGACGGCCCCGCTCTAACGAGACGGGGCAGGGGCGAAGGGCTGAAGTCCCGGGACCACGGGACCTCAGCTCGTTCCGGCCGCCGGCCAGCGGAGATACGGTCCCAGGAACTGCAGCACGGCGTCGAGCTCGGCGCTCGCGGCGGCGTCGAAGGTGCGCGGGGTCGCGTAGCGGCTGTGGGTCGAGCGCAGGATGCCGCGCCGGTGGAGCGCTTCGGCCGCGCCGACCATGCCGTAGGCGGCTTCGAAGTTCATCCCCTGGAGCGCCGCGACGTGAACGCGCCGCGCCGCTTCGATTTCTCCCTGTTCGTAGAGCGCGAAGGCGTGGCCGAAGACGTCGGCCCACTCGCAGGCCGGCATGTTGCCGGCGCCACCCCGGTTCAGCTCGTCGATCAAGAACCGGGCGCCGCCGCCGCCAAAGACGCCCCGAAAGACGCCGGGCACTTTCTCGAGGATGTTGCTGATCGTCTGGGGCAGGACCGGCGCCTCTTCTTTCAGGTATTGGATTTGGGGAATCTCCCCGGTCAGCCGGCGCAGATCGTCTGGAGTGAGGGTACATGCGCCGGAGAGATAGGCCGCGTTTTGAATGAAGACCGGTAGGCCGGCCGCGGCGATCGCCGCGAAGTGCCGGGTCAGCTCGCTGGGCGTCGCCCGCTTCATGTACGGTGCCATGGCAATCACCGCGTCGGCGCCGGCCTTGGCGGCGGCTTCAGCCAGCTTCGCCGCGCTCCGGGTCGTCGGACTGCTGACGCCGGCCACGAAAGGCACGCGCCCTCCGTTCCCGGCCACCACAGCCGGGTAGCCGGCGGCGCGCTCGTCGTTATCCAGCAGATAAAACTCGCTGGCCAGGACCGGCCAGACGATGCCCTGGGCGGTCGCGGCCACGAAGTCGGCCTGGGACGTCAGATCGTCGAGACTCACCTCGTCGCTCTCGCTGTAGGTCGTGAGCAGAATGCCAAAAATGCCACGCCAACTCATTGCTTTCTCCTTGCTCTACCCTTTCGATGTGCGCACGGTCATGCCCTCGCGCTGGAGAAAATCCGGCTGGAGCCGAGCTCCAAGGCCGGGGCCGGACGGCGCGGCGACGTAGCCGTTTTCGGCGTGCGGCAGCTCGGTCAAGACGTCCTGATACCAGCCGTGATAGTAGGCGCGCACCCCTTCCTGGATCATCGCATTCGGCGTCGCCAGGCAGAGGTGAGTGCCGGCGGCGTAGACGACCGGTCCGGTGCAGTCGTGGGGCGCGACCGGCCGATGATACGCCTCGGCCAGGGTGGCGACCCGCTTTGCCTCGGAGATGCCGCCAACCCAGCCCGGATCGAGCATGACGATACCGACCGCCTTCTTTTCGAGCAATTCGCGAAAGGCGTAGCGGCTCGTCAGGGTTTCCGAGGCGGTAATCGGCACGCGGGTCTTGCTTGCTAGCTCGGCCAGCGCGTCCGGGTTATCCATGCGGATCGGATCCTCGTACCACATCGGCCGGATCTCTTCGAGCGCTTCGACGATCCGGAGCACGGCTGGGAGATTCCAGCGGGAGTGGAACTCGACGGCGATTTCCATCCGCATGCCCACCGCCTCGCGAATCTGTCGGAACGGCTTGAGTCCCTGCTCGATCTGAGTTGGGGTAATGTGCTGGCCGCCGCTCTCATCAGCAAATTGGTCGAAGGGCCAGATCTTCATCGCGGTAATGCCCATCTCGAGCAGCTCGTGGGCTAGGTCGCCGGCCCTATCCTCGCGCTGCCACTTCACCAGATCCTCGTACGGTCCCTGGTGCTCGCCCATGCCCCAGCTTGCCGCGAAGCCGGAGCCGGGCGTCGCCGCCTTGAAAATGCCGTAGCCGTAACCGGCGCAGGTGTTGTAGATCCGAATCCGATCGCGAACCGGGCCGCCCAGGCACTGGTAGATCGGCAAGCCGACGCTCTGACCGTAGAGATCCCAGAGAGCGATGTCAACCGCCGAGAGGCCGCGCGATTCGGCGCCCATCGAGCGGTGGGTCGTGCGGGCGCTGAGGGTGCTCCAGTGCTTCTCAATTGCCCGCGGATCTTGGCCCAGCAAGTAAGGCGCGACGGTTTGGTGGACGTACGCAGCGACCGGCGCCGGTCCGAAGAAGGTTTCGCCCAGCCCGATCAGGCCGTCATCGGTGCGAATCTGCAGCCAGAGCAGATTCGGATAGGTAGTGGATTCGATCGTATCGATCTGGGT
>DATLRG010000186.1:0-7306 GCA_035534795.1 Chloroflexota bacterium | reverse complement strand
AGCCTTGGCTGTGTCTCAGCACACTAGCCACACCAATCTAAAAACTGCAGTAGATTCGCGGATGAGGTGAGCGATGGCTCGTACCGTTCTTCCAAAGATTATCGTCATTCTGGCAATTGCCGATGGCGTGATTCATCTCTTGCTGGACGATCTCTTCTATCATTTCCATTTCTTCCAGAATACGACCTCCGTTCTGTTCGGTCTGGACTTTCTCGGGTACATCGTCCTGATCGCCCTGTTCGTCCTCAGCGCACGCTTCGCACTCATGCAACGCCGCGTGCTCAGCGTGGTGATGATCTGCTACGCCGCGGCGGAAATCGTGATGTGGGCGAGCAAGGGCGGTCCCGATCCGTTCCATTTCCTTGGCTACCTGGCGAAGGCCGTCGAGGTCGTCCTGATCGTCCTGTTGATCGTCCACGCCGTCTCGCTGGGGTCCGAGGAGACCTCGCCCATTCCCCAGGGAGCGTAAGAAACACTGTTCGAGGGCGCGTGGGAAAGGTCAGGAGCCAAGAGATGTGCTGCGCACATCACTTGCCTCCCGACCTTTCCCACGCACCCTCGAAGTGTCAGTTCTCACGACTGCAGCGCCGCGAGCAGGGGGCCGGGCACAAGTCCACCGATCAGCAGCGCGAGGGCGATGACGCCGGCGACGACGTCGAGCGGACGGATGGCCTCCGCTGGTTCGTCGGTCGCCTCGAAAATCGGGCCGAAGGCGCGCAGTGCCGCGAGACCACCGATGATGCTGGCGACGAGGACCTCCAGCGGCAGCCAGTTCACGTCCGCCGTGGCCACCTGGGAGATCTCCCAGCGACCGACGAAACCGGCGGTCAGCGGCATGCCGATGAGACTCAGTAGACCGACGACCAGGGCCGCGGCAAGGAGCGGGCGCCGCCAGAGCAGCCCGTTGAGGTGATCAGCCCCGACCCGCTCGCGCGCGCCAAGGTTACTGCGCAGCCCCGCGAGACATCCGAGCGTCAGCGCAGCCGCCACGGCCTGGGCCCCCAGGAGCCAGATCGCCGCCGCCTGCGCCTCGGGCGGGCTGGAGGCGAGGCCGGCGAAGCTGAAATCGGCGCCCGCGCTAATCAGAAACGCCAGCGTGCGCCCGGGCCGTTTCTCGCCGAGCGCGATGAAGGCGCTCACAGTGGCCGCCAACCCGCCGCCGGTCCCGAGCACCAGCCGCAGCGACGTCGCGATCAGCAGCCAGGAATTGGCGCCGGCGGTTTCCGTCAGGGTTGCCATCGTCGCGCAGCTCAGGAGTCCGATCGCCAGGGCGGCGGCGATCGGTGCCTCGTCACAGACACCGGGCAACCAGAGGGAAAAAGGAAGGGCGGCGACGAAGATGGCGACGCCGATCACGAACAACGCCGCGGCCGGCGCCAGGACGCCGGGAACCGACGCCTGCGCGTCCAGCCGGTCCAGCGCGTTGGACACGATCAGCGCCACGCCGGCCAGCACGATCCAGATGAGATAGCGCTGCGCGGTGCGGAGCGACGCGCCCAGGCCCGGCGAGCCGGCCACCGCGCCGACCAGGACGATCGCCGCGGCAGTCAGCGCCAGCGTGACGGCCACCGGGCTCGAATCCGCGGCGACGGCGACGGCGACCAGCGCGAGCGCCAGCAGCGCGCTGCCTTGAACGGTCGGCGTCGACAACTCCTCGACGTCGACGACCAGGGCGAGCAAGACGATCAGGCCCGCCACGGCCAGCGCGATTCGCCCCGTGGCGTCGAGCGCGAGCGGTGTGCCCGGACCGGCGGGCGGCCCGCCAGGACCGAACAGCAGGACCGCTTCCTCCGCCGCGACCACCACGACGGCCAGGCGACCGATCTTCCCGACCGGCAGAATGCCGCAGATCAACGCTCCGGACAGGGGCAGGACAATGGCCAGTTGGGCCGTCACAGCGCGGTTTCCCCGTCAGCTCGCGCGCCGGGCGACGTGGTGGAGGTAGCATCCGAAGATCTGACGTCTAATGCGTCCCCGTCCTGGGCGGCAGGGCGCGACCCTCGGGACACGGTCCGCTCCTCGGCAGCGCGGAGCCGAGCCAGGGCGATCGCGAGGGACAACGCGACGACCGCGAGCAGGAACGCCTCGAGCCGCGTGAGCGTCTCGCCATTGGCCTGCAGCGCAACGCCGCCTGCCGACGCCAGGAAGAGCAGCCCGCAGGCGGTCCTCGCCGACCGCCCGACGAGACAGAACAGTAAACCGGTGAAAATCAGGACGTCGACGACGTCGTCGACCGGGCCGCTCCCGAAGACAGGATGCGCGGCGGCGAGGTCGATGGCCCCGACAATCGCGACGGCCGCGACACTCGCGTCGAACCAGCGGAGCCGGAAGGTGCGCGGTCTCCACGCGGTCCATCGCAGCCGCGACCGCCAGTCAACGGAAGCGGCCAACGCGCGGCGTGACCGGAGTGGCGGAGCGAACAGGATTCCTTCGACGCCGCAGCCGACGACCACCACCAGGGCTGCGGACGATGCGCCGGTCGTCGCGAGCGTGAGTAGCGCGACGCCGAGGTACTGAAACGCGAGCGCCCAGGCCGCGCTGGACCAGCTCTCGGTGGCGCCGGCCAGGGCAACCGCGACGATCACGAGCGCGACGGCGATTGGACCAACCACCACTTTACCTCACCAACGCGAAAGCGGCCGCGACGACGACCAGAAATCCGAAGGCCAGGTTGTAGCGGCCCTCGACGACCCGACTGAGCTCGGCGGTACGCTCGGCCGAGCGCTCGACGACGTCCCAGGCGCGCTCCTGGATGGTCCGGCTGATTTCCTGGCGTGGCGGCGACAGCCAGGGGCGGACGGCGATTCCCGCGACGAGAATGGGCAGAACGGCCACGAGCACGGCGAGTAGGGTCGCTGGCAGCAACGCCGTCGGCGCTGTCCGCCCGGGCATGGCGGCGACCGGCAGGAGAGTTGCCAGCAGCCAGCGCGCGGGCGCGAGTCCGGCCAGAACCAGCACGCCGGCGATGGCCACACGCGGCCACGCCGTCGCGCGCCTGGCGAAAAACTTGAGCCCACGCGCGCTCAATCGTACGTCGGACGGCAGCTTACTTGCCGCCGCCGTGCCCCGGTCAATCGTCGCAGCATCGCGGCGGGAGACAAGCTCCTGCCCGACGCCCTGCGCCGCGGTCGGTTCGACCTCATCGGACGCCGCTGACCGCGCATCGCCCGGCCGTCCGATGCTGATGCTCCCAAACAGCCCCAGGTCCAGCACCAGGGCAGCGACGCCGACGGCCAACCCGAGGAGCCAATCCCCGACCGCGAACGCGGCGACGACGATCAGCCAGCGCGCGGCGAAGCCGGGCAGGGGCGGCAGCCCCGCCATCGACGCCCAGCCGACGCGCCCCAGCCAGTCCGGACCGGCGGTGCGGGCGAGTGTTCGCGCCAGGACGCCGAACACGGTCAAGAAGAGCGCGGCCGCGATGGCCGGCTGGGTCCCGATTGCCAGCGCGACGAACGCCAGACCGCACTCGCCCCGACCGGCTGCCCGGCTGACCGCCGAATGGTCACCGGCCGTCCAGGCCGCGTGGGCCGCGTCGGCAATTCCCCAGAAGCCAGCGACCATCAGCAGGACCGTCAGACCGGTGGACCCGCCCGCGCCAACCAGCCCGACGGCGCGGGCCGCCAGGTAGAAGCCGGCCAGCGGCAACAGGGCGTCCGCGATCAGCGTCACGACACCGGAGTCGGCGGAGCGATCGAGCCAGGCGTTGAGTGGCGTGATGCCAGCGCTCAACGCTCCGACTGCCGCGAGCGAAAAGACCGCCCAGCCGCTGGAGACGCCGGGCGCTCCGACGAGCGATGCCCCGCCGCCCGACGACGCGGTCAACGTCGCGCCGCTCAGGACCAGCGCCGGCACCCCGCAGCAGGCTAGCGACATCCACGACAACGCGACGTCGACGTGACGCGCGGCGATCGATCCGCCCGCGGCGACGAGGACGAGCGCGGCCCAGAGCTCCGCGACGATGGCGATGTTGTCGACCAGCAGCAGCCCCACTGCGAGGAGCAGCGATCCGAGCAGCGCGGCGACCTCGGCCGCGCGTGGCTCCGTCGTCCCACGGTCGATCGACGTCAGTCCCACCGCGAGCGCCGCGACGAGGCTGACGCCCGCCACGACGTCGAGCCGGCCGCCGATTGCCAGGCCGACCGTCGTGGGCGGTTGGACGACGTCAAACAGCAAGGCGCCGGACCGCGCGAGCAGCCAGAGCCGGACCGCCATTCCCAGCGCGCACGCCGTGGCCGGGAGCCCGATCCAACGAGCCGGGCGGCCCGGGAGGCGGCACGCCCCGACAAGGCCGACGACGACCAGCCCGAGGAACAGCGCGAGCGCCGGCGCCAGCACGACCGCGCTCGCGAGGGTCATTGCCTGCATGCAGCGCAGTATAGCACCATTGACGGCGGATCGGCGACGGGGTGAGGCCACGTCACCCGGCGACATTCACCGACGCCACCACCACGCTGTCGCCGCCGTGCGCGGCCAGCGGAATCCTGGCGCCGGTCGTCGGATTGTAGAAGCCAACGACGAGGCGATACGACCCCCGCGGTGCACCGGGTTCGACGCTCAGGTCGTAGCGGTCGACCAACACTTCGCCGGGGACCCAGCTCGTGGTGGGCGCCTGCCCGTCGAGCGGCACGGAGTCATCCTGCCCGTAGATCTTCCCGTCGGTCCCGACGAGGTGGGCGAAGACCTTGTAGTCGTCGCCGAGGGGGTGCGTGTCACGCCAGTACAGAGTGAGGCTGATCTGCTGCCCTGGCTGCGCCGTCGCGGACGGAGACGGTTGCAGGTCGTAGCCGAGGAGATCGATCTTCCCGCCGAAGTTGGCGGCCTGAGGATACGGAATCGGCGGGGCCACGAAGCTGCGTGGCCGGGCGGCGATCGAGACGGCGGGGAAGTCGGACAACGTCGCCCGACCGGACCCGTCGCCGGCGAGCGTCAGGGAGACCTGGTACGCGCCGGTCGAAGCCTGCCGCGGCACCGGCACGTCGACGTAGGTCGCGACCAGGCGCCCGCGCTGCCAATGACTGGTCGGAAAACCGGGCGGCCCAAGCTGGCTCGGGCTGCCGTCGTAGGCGGTGCCGTCGTCGCCGACGAGGCGGGCGGTCACCGTGTCGTCGCCGGCCACGTTGCCGGTGACTCGCCAGTACAACCGGAGCGGGATCGCATCACCGGGTTGATACGGGCCGGGGTCCAGGTCGTAGCCCACCAGCGTCAGGCCGCCGAGCGTGGCGTGCGCCGGGTGAGACGGGCTGGGATCCTCGATCGTGGGCGCCGGCGGACCGCCCAGTACCTGCACCGTGGCGAGCGAGAGCATCGTGCCCGGTACCGCCTTGCCGTCGTGCTGAAAGGTACAGACCGCTCCGGAGGCACGGTCAAAGACGACAATTCCAAGCGCGTACGGGCCCGGCGGGAGATCGGTGGGGACCAGCATGCCGTAGCGATCGACGACACGATCGCCCGGCCGCCACGCCGTGGTTGGCGCGTAGCCCGAGGCGGGCTCGGCATCCCGCTGCACGACCGTGTGCCCTTGAGCGTCCGCGAGCCGCCAGGAGACGACGTAGTCGCGCCGCGTGGAGGCGAGCGCCTGCCAGTTCAAGGCGAGCGGCAGAACGTCACCTGCCCGGGCAAGGTCCGTATAGCTCTCGAAGTCGACCAGACGGATGTCCTGATTGCAGACGTCGTTCAGTGGCGTGACGTCCGGCGCGCCCGGCGGTGGCGCGACATAATAGAAGATGCGGTTGTCGATGATTGGCCGCGAGACGACCTGATAGTCGTTGCGCGCCAGGTAGGCCTCGACTTCGTGCTGCACGTCGACCTCGAGGACGCCATAGGTCAGCAGCCAGACGCCGGTGTATCTCGCCATGATCTCGTCGATCTCGGGGAAGGTCAGGTCCCAGCCGTCCGGTCCACTGATCGGCAGGACGTAACCCGGCGCGGGTTCGGTCTTTCGCACGTGGTGGTAGTACCAGAACTGGCCCGCCTGGCTCCAGCCATCCAGGATCACGCCATCGCCGGGGTGGACGTGCTTCCCGACGTAGGCGATCGCGTCCCCAACCTCGCTCTTGTCGTAGGCCGGGTTGAAGAAGTAGCCGTGAAGAGAAACGAGCTGAGCCACCACCAGGAACAGGCTGGCCACCACGCCGAGCGGCCAGAGCTTGCGGTACAGGACGACCACGCCCAGACCCAGCAGGAGGAAGAAGGCCGGCGCGCTCACCATGAAGTAGCGCGGCTGAAACATCGAGCGAAAGAAGGAGATGAAGAAACCAAGCGCAATGGGCAAGAGCAAGTAGCCGAGCAGGAAAAGGTAGCGGCGCCAGCCCGGGTCCGGCGCCGCGGCACTCGGTCGTGTTTGCAAAGCCCTCCGGTCGCCGCCTTGAAAGGCGGGCGAAGGGACGCGCGGCCGAAGCCGGCTGCGCGCGACAACGGACCCGGGGGCTTCAGCCCCCTCGCCCCTTCGCCTGCCTTTCAAGGCAGCGACCACGGTTTGCACACACGACCGGGTAGCAATGACTGCGACCCTGAATCGGCCTCGTTCGGCGAGGACCCGCCTCGGGAATCGCGACTCACTGGCGCGTAGATCTTCGCTGGCGCGGCCAGCTCGTGTGCTCTCCGATTCCCAGCCAATCGCCCACGCGCCGACGCCCAGCACGGCCAGAAATCCGAGCGACAGGGTGAACGCGGTGTGAGCGGGCAGGCTCGTGCCCAGGCTGAAGTCGGACACCGCCTGTCCGACGATGCCGATCATGTCCGTGGCGGTCACAGCTGGTCGGGTGTAGTCGACGGTGATGCGGTAGGCGTAAGCGAGCCACGGCAGGTAGAGCGCGCCGACGACAGCCTGCGCGCTGATCCAACGGGTGAGTGACAGCCGCCGTTCCCTGGTGGTCAGAATACAGGCGAAGACGAACAGGTTGACGAACACGGCCAGAAAAATGGCGTAGTAGTGCGTGTAAAGGCCCAGCAGCATGCAGACGATGTAGGCGGCAAGATCGCGCGTTGTGCCGTGGCGAAGGGCGCGCACCGCGAAGTAGACGGCCATGATGCCGAAGAGCGCCACCGGCGTGTACATGCGGGCTTCCTGCGCGTACCAGACCTGATAAGGGTTCAGAGCCAGGAGGACCGCGCCCACGAGTCCCGCGCCACGCCAGCCGAACAAGCCGGCAACTCTCACCAGGAAAACGAGGGTCAGGACGTTCGCGGCGACCGTCGGGAAGCGAAAGGCGAGCTCGCTGGTGCCAAACACCGGATACCAGAAGTGGAGGAGCGAATAGTAGAGCGGCGGGTGCGGCTCGAAGGTCGAGACGACGTAGAGGAT
>DATLRG010000185.1:0-3713 GCA_035534795.1 Chloroflexota bacterium | reverse complement strand
CCCCCGGGATCTGGCGGTGCCGGCTCGTCGGCGCGGCCACCCGACGGAGCGTGCTGCCGTCGGCGAAGCCGACCTCGACGACCTGCAAGGCCGCGAAGGCGGCCAGCGCCTGCTCGACACTCAGCGCCAGGCCCGCCCGGTGCAGACGCAGGCCGAGGATCGCGCGCACCAAGAGGGCCACCAGGTTGACGAAGACCAGACCCTGAATCCGCGCGTCGGTCTGAACGAAGAACGGACGCACCCGCAAAGGCCCCTTGAGCAAGGCCATGGCCTTCGCGACCGCGTCCTGCTCCTGGTACGTCGCCAGGGCCGTGTCGGCGGTCAACGCCGCCGCGTTGGTCGCCAGGACGGACTTGCCGTCGACGGCTTGAGCGGCTTGCACCTTGGAACGGTTGATCGCAAAATGCAGACGCAAGGCGCCAGCGTCCCCGCTGAGGGCGACGTCGATCAAGGCGGCGGTGGTCCCGGTGCCGACCCGGGCCAGGCGCTTGACGACGTAATCCCGCCGCCGATACTGCCGCTGGTTCAGGTGGGCCCGGATCTGTGCCAGACCATCGAGCATCCGCTTGAGCAGCGTCTTGCGCTTGTCGACGTCCAACCGCTCCTTGGCCGCACTCCAGACGACCAAGGCCCGGTCGGTGACCGTCTGCCCATGGTGGCGGAAGCTGATCGTGCGCCAGACCCCGCGATACGGCACGAAGGGGTGACCAGCCGGCGCCCGCCGACGCGGCCGATACGCCAACGCACTGGTCGCCCACTCGCGATCGGGGACGCTCGCGATGATGGCCAGCGTCTGCTTCTCGCCGGGCGGCACCGGTCCCAAGTCGGTCAGGCCATGGCGAGGGCAAGCGAGGACCGCTTCGTCGGTCACCCTTTTGCGGTCGCTGACGATCAGCGGCCGGGCATGCTGGCCCCCCAGGTCCGACCGCCCCGGAAACTGGATCAGCGCCTCCACATTGGCGACGGGAGTCGTGCAGTCGGCGGGGTTGCCCGGCCGGACGCGGTACTGGACCGGGACGTGCTCCGGGCCGGTGACGTTGATCCCCGGGTTGACCTGTTTGGTCGCGGGCCGTTTGTCCCGACTGTAGCCGTAACGGGCAAGTTCGCTCTCCTTGGATTCGCCCGCGAAGAAGCAGGAGGTCAGGTCCCAGTGCAGGACCGCGAGATCGACGCCCTCCTGGCGGATCGCCGAGGCGACCAACCTGTCCCAGAGTTCCCCCAAGACGGGAAAGAGGGCGTCGAGGGCCCGCCCCAGGCGCATGTCGTAGAGGTGCTCGCCCGCCACCTCCAAGAGATCGCTGACCACCGTCTCCTGCG
Organism: Chloroflexota bacterium; assembly: GCA_035534795.1. Lineage (GTDB taxonomy): Bacteria > Chloroflexota > UBA6077 > FW602-bin22 > CADDYW01 > JAJPKB01. The sequence goes on along the minus strand of DATLRG010000185.1, from coordinate 2,396 downwards.
CGGCCCATTCGCCAATGCCCGACAAAGGGCGCGGCGCCAAGAGGCGGTTGAGCACCAGGATGAGGGCGAGGCGCCCCGGATCGACCAGCGCCCGGGATGGGCGCAGCTGATTCACCGTCGCACACAGGCCGAGTTCCTCCAGAATCGGCAACACCAAGGGCACGGCTCCCAACTGGCGCGCCGGTGGTCGCTGGCTGACACGCGCATACTGATCGGCAAACGTCTCTCCGTTCATCGCGGTGCCTCCTCCAATCGCTGTCAGAGGCACCTATCATATCGTGGGTCACCAGGCCGACCAACGAGTCAGGCCGTTATCGTAAAGTGTTGAATACAGGCTAAGAGCGTCAAGGGCGGAATGATGGATGAGGTGGCTGGCAGGTTGGCCCATCGGGCCAACCTGCCCGCCACCTCATCCAGCATCCCCTCCCTGATGCCCTGCGACCCTGCGCCAGCAGAGCACGAGCGCCCACGGTACCCGCTGATACAACTCCAGACCGGGGTCGAGGGGCTCGCCTGCGTTCGGCCGTGGCTCGCGCAGGCCCTCCAGGGTCAAGCCAGCGGTGAGGCCAGCCTCGACGTAGGTCGACAGCGTCCGGTGGATCGCTCCAACTTTGCCGCGCACGCCGTCCGGGTTGTCCGACTGCCACGCGCCTTCGTCGAAATAGCGGTCGCTCCTCCAATGGAGGAACTCCCCGGCGGCGTCGCGCACGGCGCCCGCGTGCGGTGCATAAAAGCACGGGTGGGTGACGACCGCGACGAACCGGCCGCGGGGACGGAGGACGCGCGCAACGGCCCGATAGACCGCGCCGAGGTCGGAGATGTCCATCAGCGCGTAGCGACAGATCACCCAATCGAAGCTGCCGTCGGCCAGTGTGCCCAGATCGGTCGCGTCGTCGTGATGGTAGTCGATGCCGAGCGGCTCGGCGGCCTCTCGCTTTCTGGCAAGCGCGAGCAAGGCGGTGGAAAGGTCGATCGCGGTCACCCGCGCGCCAGCCCGGGCGAGGAGCCGGCTCAAGAAGCCCTGACCACAGGCCAGATCGAGCACCGGCCTGCCGCGGACATCCCCCAGGATACCGCGCAGGCACGGCCATTCGATTCGCTCGAAGCGGGCGCCGCCGGTCTCTCCGACGAACCGATCGTACCAGTCCGCGATTGCATCGTAGCGAGCGATTCCACTCACGTTCAGGTCCTCTGCGCATCATCATACATCTGGTATGATTTTCTGGAGAGCTCTCGAGGTGCGGTCTGTCGGTCAGATCATCGGATTACCGCTACGTCTTCTTCGACTTCGCCGGCACGCTGGTCGAGGGCGTTCCCAATTGGGAACACCCGCAGGTCGTGGCCTGCGCCGAGTCGGGCGTCCACGTGACCCCGGCGCAGGTCCAAGCGGCGATCTGGCACGTCTGGGGACCGCTCGAAGGCTGCGCCCACGTCGACGCGAGCACCAGCAAGGAATCCTACCACGCGTGGATCGGCGCGATCGAGCGGCAGATTCTGGCCGGGCTTGGCGTGCCGGGGCCGCTCCTGGATCAGGCCGCGCGCCGGGTCATGGCGCTGCAGGTCGCTCCGGCCAGCTACCGGGTCTATTCGGACGTTCTGCCGGCTCTTCAGTCACTGACGCGGCGTGGCGTCGGCCGCGGCATCGTCTCCAACTTCGCCTGGGGCCTGCCGGGGCTGGTCGCGGCGTTGGGGTTGGCGGAGTGGTTCGACCCGGTCCTCACCTCGGCGCGCGTCGGCTACCGCAAGCCGCGGCCGGAGATTTTTTTACGCGCCATCGCCGTGGCTGGCGTCGAGGCCGACGCCACGCTCCACGTTGGCGACGACCCGGTCTGCGATCGGGCCGGCGCGGCGGCCGCCGGGATCCCTGCCATGCTGATCGACCGCGGACGCCGAGCATCGGCGAAGCAGCAGCGCATCCGCAGTCTGCTGGCGCTCAAGTAAAGCCAGGGTGAGACGCAGCTGGCGGTGATGGAGGTGGGCAAGCACCTCCATCACCGCCAGCTGCGTCTCACCCTGGGCTAACTATGGGTGTAGGAAGCTGAATGCTGTAAACTGTTGAGAGGGGGCAGAATGAAGACGAGATCGGTGGATCTACCTGAGGATCTCCTTGCCTGGCTACGGCAGTCGCGATTGGGCGCGCGATCTGAGGCCGAACTGGTGAGACCGGCTCTCGCAATTCACCTCTTCCGAGATGGCACCATCTCAGTCGGAAAGGCAGCCGAGTTATCAGGCGAACCGCGCGCCACTTTTGAACTGCTTCTTGGTGAAATGGGGGTTTCTCCAGTTCACTATGATGAGAGTGACTACGAACGTGAGTGGCAAGCGAAGAAGGCAGTGGCGGGATTGGCCCCACAAACTGAGAGCTCTGAAAGACAGTCGGCGGCGGCGTCCGCATC
>DATLRG010000184.1:0-2279 GCA_035534795.1 Chloroflexota bacterium | reverse complement strand
TGTCAGTTGGTGAGTGCTGAACACAGCACTCACCAACTGACACGCGGCGCACACCCTCTATTATCGACCGCTCTGAAGTAACTGGTAGGCCCGGACGAGCTGCGGATCCGCGCCGGCCACCAGGTCCTGGGATGACATGGCGATGGCCACGTCAGGCGCGACCCCGATCTGATTCAGGACGCGTCCTTTGCCGGTGAGCAGCCGGGCCACCGCGACCTGCAGCCCTCCACCGCCCGGTAGCGGAAAGAGCTGACCGGTTCCCACGCAGCCGGCAGTTTGACTGCCGACCAGCTTTGCCAGGCCGTGTTCCTGCAGTGCCGCGGCGAAAATCTCGCCGCCGGAGCCGGTCCCTTCGTTGGTCAGCAAGACGATGGGCGGCAGGTGCGATCGCACGGAGCCATCAGCCACGTAATCGGTGCGTTTTCCGGTGGAGTCGTAGATGTAGAACAGGAGCGTGTTCTTTGGGACGAACAACGACAGGACCTGGGTCAGCGACTGGATCGCGCCGCCCCCGTTGTCCCGCACGTCGATGATCCAGCTTTTGGCGCCCTGGCGATCGACGGCGTCGAGCGCCTGCTGAAGCTGCCCGGCGACGTTGTCCGGAAAACCATAGAGCTGAACGTAGCCGACCTGATTCGGCAGCACGCGGTACTCGACGTTGGGCGGTTGAATTTGTTCGCGAACGACCGTCACCGTCTGACTGGTCTGCTGCCCTACCGGCGTGATCATCAGTTGGACCGTCTTGCCGACCGGTCCCCGGATCAGGTCCACGACCGCCTGCACGCTGTACGACGACACGTCACGGCCATCGACCGCCTGGATGACGTCGCCGTCTTTCAAGCCAGCTTTGGCGGCCGGAGTGTCGGCGAAGACACGCCAGATCACCAGCGGGTCGGTCGGCTTCTGCTTTTTCAGCGACGCGCCGATGCCGCCGAATTGCATCTGCCCCTGCACCCAGGCGATCTGCTGCTTGAACTGGACGGGGGTAAAGTACGAGGTATGGCAATCGCCGACGCTTTTCGCCATCGCGCCGATCACCGCGTCGTCGGCTTGATCGGGAGTCAGCTTCGCCGCGTAGCGGTCGATGGTTTGTTGCACCGAGGCATCCAGGATCGACGTGTCCTGGTTCGCATCCTTGGTGAAGGCTGGAACGGGCACCTCCGGTAGCGCGACGCCGTCCTGAATCAGCGCACCGCGCAGCCCCTGCACCCCGGCCGTGGCGACGCTTGCCGGGTCGACCGGGTCGACCGAGTGTTGGAGAATCAACTGATAGGCGACTTCGATCGGGTTGCCGCTGGTCTGATCGGCCGCTCCTCCCGCCGTCGTCGCCGACGGCGGCTGGCAGCCGGTCGCGACGATCATGGCGACGACCAGAACGAGCCAGACGAGTCGCTTCACTCAACAAACCTCACGACTGTGCCCGCGCTCGACGTACCGCGCGAGAATGAAGAGGGTGTCCGAGAGACGATTCAGGTACCGCAAGATCTCAGGATTCGACAACGCGCCCTCGTGGACCAGCCGCGCCACGTGCCGCTCCGCGCGCCGGACCACGGTGCGGGCCAGGTCGAGCGCCGCCCCGGGAAACGACTCCCCCGGAATGATGAAGCGATTGCCGATCTCGACCTCGCGTGTCAGCTCGTCGCCGACCTGATCGAGGGACTCGAGGTCCGCCTCGCCGATTCTCGAGAGGTGGAGCTTGTCGATTGTCTCGGGCGTCGCGGCGACCTCGGCCATCAAGCGGTAGAGCGTTTGTTGCCAGCCGAGGATCAGACCGCGCACCCGCTCCTCGGTCGCACTCGCGCGCGCCAGCCCGAGGGCAGACGTCGCCTCGTCGATCAGTCCCAGCGCCTCGATGCGGGCGTCGTACTTGGGGACCCGCTCGGAGCCGAGCAACCCGGTGTATCCTTGATCGCCGCGTCGCGTCGTCACTTTGGCCATACTCTCCCCTTGTATCGAAGAGCATACCCTTGCTCTGGCTTCCGGTCAAGCTACTTTTGCTGCCCCCTTGACTGCGAGGCGTCGCGGGTGTACCTTCCAGAAAGCAAGTGGGAAGAGGTGCGTGCAGCCAGCAAACCTAATGACGCAGGGGGTTCACGATGGCAAAGGCGCCAGTTCAGACCTCGCGCGGAGAAGCGCGAGCGCACGCGACCGCGGCGGCCCCGGTGGCCCAACGCAGCGCGTCGACCGACCTAGGTCGGACCGCTGAGAGTCGGTTGGTGATCCGAGGTCCGGTCTCCGGCCGGATGCTCCGCTCCTTCACCCTCCCCGATTCCAATGGC
>DATLRG010000183.1:0-2907 GCA_035534795.1 Chloroflexota bacterium | reverse complement strand
AAGGCGACGTCGACGACCACGAGATCTGGATCGATGCCCCATACTTCTGGGAGCAGGAAAGCGCGATTCCCACCGGCGAGTCCCGTCGCTCCGAGGAGACCCTCGACCTATGCGTCCCCCTGTCTCTGGGCGCGCTCGCCGCCAGCGGAGTCGGCGGCACCGACCGCATGCTGAACGTCCTCTACAGCCAGTTTTCGGATCGCCACGGCCCGACCCCGTCGGCACACGGCATTCGCTGCGGCGTGCGCAACCCTCGCGCGGGCTGCGAAGTCGTGGTCGAGCCGAGCCCGGCCTTCTCCGCGTGCGTGACCTACGTCCCCGTGACGAGGGACCGCATCTCCTTCGAGCCGCACACCTGCGTCCCTAACGCCTTCAACCTGGTCAACGAAGGGAGAACAGTCGGGACGGTCACCCTCGGGCGCCGCGAATTCTGGCGCGGGTCGATCGACATCAGTGCGAGGGAGATCAAGTGATCCGCCGGACGCTGACTATCGGCGTCGACGATTTGTCATCCGCCCGTGGCGCGCTGGTCTGCCGTGACCTGCCGATCAGCACTGCCGCAGGCCCAGCCTCGATTCGCCGCGGCACCCTCGTCGACGCGGCACTGTGCCTCACCCTGGCAAAGCAAGCTGGCGCGCAAATCGCCGTCGTGTTGCCCGAACCGGGCGAGCTGGCCCAGAGTGAAGCCTCGCATCAGTTCGCCCACGCGGTCGTCGGCCCCGGTCTGACAGTCGACCCACCGCATCAGGGGCAGTGCGTGATCCACGCGACGACGCGGGGCCTGGTGCGCGTCTGCCCGACTTCGGTCGTGCGGATCAACCGCCGCGGTGCGATCTTATTCGCGACGGCGTTGGACGGTCGGGTTGTCGCCGAGGGCGATACCGTCGCCATCGTCAAGGCTGCAGATCTCTGGACCGCGTCCGACAGCCTCACGCGGTCCCTTCGCGCGGCGCGAACGACGCCAGTGCTGCGAGTCGCGCCGTTCGCCGCGCGCAAGGCCGCGTTTCTGGCTGGCGAGCGCATTCGACCGCGCAACTTCACCGCGGCGGCCGAGAATCTCCGCGGTTTGCTCGCGGGATTCAGCGTCGAGCTGGCGCTTACCCAACGCGTCGCCGACGATCCTTCGGCCATAGCCGATGCTTACCGCCGCTGCCTCGACGAGGGTGTGGAGATCATTCTGGTGGGCGGCTCGATCGCACTCGATCCCGGCGATCCCTTCCTCGTCGCGCTGGAGCGGATCGAGGCAGAGCTCGCCTGCCGCGGCGCGCCGATCGACCCCGGCACGATGTTCTGGGTCGCCCACGCCGGACCAGCCGTCGTGTTCGGGCTGGCCTCCTGTGAGCTGTACGGGCGCCAGTCGATCCTCGATCTGCTGCTGCCGTACGCGGTTGCCAAGGAGCCAATCGATCGGGCGCTGCTGGCGGAGCTGGGGTACGGCGGCCTGCTCGATCAGACCCTTCGCGCGCGCCAACGATCCGAGTAGAGATGCGACCGGCCATTCCCTCGGCGTCGCCTGGTCCGCCTTGTTGCGACTGAGCGCGCGGCGTACAATTCGGATACAGTTCATTCGCTGAGGACGTCTCTTGCTGACAACTGGCCCGGACCGAGTCACCTCCGTCGGAATTATCTCAGATGGTGGCAAGGCCAACGCCGTTTCCACCGCCATCGAAGTCTCGACGTACCTCGCATCGCGCGGAATCACCGCGCTCGACGAAGCCGCGCTCAAGGATGGCACGACCGCGGACCTGCTGCTCGTCCTCGGCGGCGATGGGTCGATCCTGCGCGCCGCGCGCGGCTACCCCGGCATGCCCATCCTCGGGGTGAACTTTGGGCAGGTCGGCTTCCTCGCGGTCGTCGAGCAGTCCGACTGGCGGAGAGCGCTCGACCGAGTCCTGGCTGGCGACTGCACCATCCGCGACGAGGCGACGATCGACGTTTCCCTCCACCGGGTCGGCCAGAACACGCGTGCGTCGCTCGGTTGGTTCATGAACGACGTGGTCGTCCGAAGTCGCGGACCGATCCTCCACATCGAGCTCTACCTGTCCGGTAAATTCTTGAACGTGTATCCGGGTGATGGCTTGATCGTAGCGACGGCGATCGGCAGCTCGGCCTACAACATGGCAGCGAACGGGCCAATCTTGCTCGATGGCCTGCAAGCGCTGGTCGTCACCCCGATCTGCTGTCACTCCCCGTTGAAGGTCTCCCTGGTCGCCCCGCTGTCCGCCGACATCGACCTGATCGTCGCGCGGGGCACCGAGGGAATTCTCTGGCTCGACGGGACCGAGACCACACCGCTGGACGTCGGCGACACCGTCGAGATTCGCAACAGCCCGCACCACGTTCAGTTGGTCATGTTCTCCGACACGACCTACCTCGACGCCTTCGCCTCGAAGTTCGAATACCAGATTCGCCGCGGCTGGCGCCCGAGCCGAACGACGCGCGATGCAGGGACTCGGTGACGTATAGCGGGCACCTGGGTCGCGATTCACGGGTGGGGTAATGGCGGCAGAAATGGGTTCACGATCAGCTCGTTGACGATCTGACTCACCGTCGGTGGACTCACCTCGCGCGCGATTCGTTCGGCTTTCGCTTGCTCCCAGTCGCTCACTACGACGCCGCGCAGGTAGACAACGCCGCCTTCCACTTCGACCTGCACCCGCGGGCCGGTCGCTGGCTCGAGGACGTCCAGCGCCGACTGGATCTGTCCCTGGACCAGCACGTCGTGCAGAGTCATCGCGAGATCATACCGTGTCATACTTTGTGCCCTCCATCGAGCATCGTGTCGCGGCACAGGAACCTCATGTCCACGCTTCCACCAGCGGGTGTCGGAAACGTGTAGGTCGGCCAGAGACTTGCGCAGCAGATCTCTGGCCGACCTGTACGTTTCCGACACCCTTTGAAGGAAAG
>DATLRG010000182.1:0-3323 GCA_035534795.1 Chloroflexota bacterium | reverse complement strand
GCCAGGTCATGAAGGAGGCGGGCCTCGGCGGCTGCGTCGGAGGCCCCCTGCTCGGCCCGCAGGCATGCCACTTTGGCGCGTACGTACGCCCGTGACGCGCAGGAGAAGTGCACGAGGGTGTCTGGGAAGCGGTCGTGCGCCGCCTCCTCGTAGGCGACCACGAATTGGCCGGCCGCCTCCCGAAAGCCCAGCCGTTCCAGATCCATGGCCAGGAACGCGACATCGGCGCAGACGTCGGCGTAGCGAAGGTGATCGGAGAACTCGAGGCAGTCCAGGATCCGCACTCCGTCGGGAAGGCAGAAGATGTCCCCTGCCTGCAGATCCCCGTGACCGTCGCACACGTGCCCGGCGGCAATGCGAGCTTTCAGGAGCGGGGCGCGCCCCGAGACCCAGCGAGCGGCCAGGGCGCGGATGGCCGCGTCGATCTCGGCATCAAGGACGGTCCCGACGAACCTCGACGTCTCCTGCAGATTCTGCTCCCAGCCGGCCCCGACTGCTTCCGCCGTCGCCTCTGCCGAAATGGTGGCCGACCGCGCGGCACGCCTGTGGAAGGTTGCCATCGTCCGAGCGATCTGGTGCACCGGCTCGCCCAGGTCATCGCCGCGAAGAGCCATGGTTGCCAGCCGCCGGTCTTCGGGCATACGCCGCATGACCACCATGTGGTCGAGCGGGACTCCCTGCAGCGACAGGTCAGCCACGCCGAGGTACACGTCGGGCGCCAACCGCTGGTTGAGGGCAACCTCGCGCTCGCAGTCCTGCCGGCGGGCTTCCCTCTGGCGGAAGTCGACAAAGCCGAACTGTACGGGCTTGCGGAGCTTGAACACCCGGTCTCCGACGAAGAACAGGATCGAAATGTGGGTTTCCACCACTCCCGCCGGGACCCGGCAAATGGTCCCCGGCGCGGTCGACGCGAGGGTGGGGGCGATGTCGGGCCCCCCAGCCGACTGACGGTCGGTGCGTGTCTCCATGTCGCGGCCACCCTTCTGGAAGGTCGAGGCCCGCTGCCATTGTGGGGTTTGAACAGGAGCAGCCCATAGGGGCGAAGGGCCCATCATCACCGACTGGAGGCACGCAAATAGGGACTTCTGGCCCTAGGGCCCTGAACGGCTCCGATGAAGAATGTCGATACACCAGATCCGAGGCGCGTGACGGGAGGCTCAGACGATGCGGTTCCACTTAGGGTTCCTGCGACGCAGGCACATGCGGCGGACGCCGTCATACCTCCTCCCCCCCGTGCCCGGAGAGGTGGTCTTCCATCCTTCCCTTCGGCGAGCTGGGGACGTTCTCGCCGAAGCACGGCAGATCGCGAGCTGAACGGGGACCGAGTTCCTCCGTTCATGGCTCGTCTGTAGCAAGACGATGTCCATGTATGCCCAGCTGCTCGCGGCAGCCCTCGCAGAACGCCCGCCGGGGACCGAAGGCGGCGTCGGCGTCACGTGGCCGGAGGTTCTCCGCCTGCGGGCCGAACTCTTCGCCGACTTGGCCGACCGAGCGGCGGGCGGTTGGGATCCGGTGGCCGTGGCCACGCAGATCTCCTATGACGCAGCGCTCATTGAGTTCGCCAGACGGGCAGGGATCACCTTCGAGCCGAGTGACTTCGACCTGCCCTATAAGGGCCGGTCGAAGGTGGAGACAGCCCTGCGTGACCAGGGACGAACGTTCGAGGTGTTGGAGGAACCGGAAGGCGGATCGGCGACGTGAACGGCGATCAGGTCCCCGACGCGTCGGCCTTGTCGGCCTGGGTGGAACGCTCGTCCAGCCGGGCGGCGAACGTCGCCGCCTGGGTCCGACGCTCCATCCCGAGCTTGGCCAGCAGGTTCGACACGTAATTCTTGACGGTCTTCTCGGCCAGGAACAGCGACTCGGCGATCTGGCGGTTGGTCTGGCCCTCCGCGATCAGGTCGAGGATCCGACGCTCCTGCGCAGTGAGCGAGGCCAATTTGGAGTCTTGCGCGGGGCCGTGACGGAGGCGATCGAGGACGCGCTCGGTCAGCGCGGGGTCCAGCAAGGACTCCCCTGACGCGGCGCGGCGCACCGACTCGACGAGATCGGAGCTCCCGACTTGCTTGAGCACGTACCCGGCCGCGCCGGCCATGATGGCGGCGAACAGCGCCTCGTCGTCGGCATAGGACGTCAGCATGACGCAGGCGATCTCGGGCGAATGCGAGCGGATCTCCCGACAGACCTCAATACCGCTGCCATCGGGGAGCCGGACGTCGAGAATCGCCACATGAGGATGGGTCGCTGGAATTCGGGCCAGCGCTTCGGCGATGGTCGATGCCTCGCCCACCACCTCGAGGCCGTCGGCAGCCTCAATCAGGGTTCGCAACCCCGCCCGCACGACCTCGTGGTCATCGAGGAGGAATACGCCCAACGTCATAACCGAATCTCCTGACTGCTTCCCTGGATGATGTCTTCGGCCCCGTGGCCATGCGCGGCCCAACTGGGTGGACCAGGGTTCTGAATGAAGAGTCTACCTTCCGGGTTTCCCCTGGAAGCAGGCACGGTAGCCTTGTCCGGTGCCGTTCCGGTCGATTGAAGATCCCGCCAGGCTGCGGCGAGTCCTTGAGGCCGTCCTGTTGATTGAAGCGGATCTCGACCTTCCCACCCTCCTTCGCCACGTGATTGAGGAGGCCCGCTCCATGACCGGCGCGCGCTATTGCGCCCTCGGAGTGCTCAACGACAGCCGGAGCGGTCTCGCGGAGTTCCTGACCTCAGGCCTCGAACCCCATCAAGAGGAGCGGATCGGGGAGCGTCCGACGGGCCTCGGTGTCCTCGGGCTACTCATCTCCAATCCGCAGACCCTGCGGCTCTCGCGGTTGGACTCCCACCCGGAGAGCTTCGGCTTCCCGCCCAACCATCCCGCCATGACCTCGTTCCTGGGCGTGCCGATCAAAGCTCGTGGTGAGGTCTACGGCAACCTCTACCTCACGGACAAGCAGGGCTGGACGGAGTTCACCCGCGATGATGAAGCACTCGTCGAAGCGCTCGCCATCGCGGCGGGTATCGCGATTGAGAACACGCGGCTGCACGACCGCGCGCAGACCGCCGTGGTCCTGGAGGACCGGGACCGCCTCGCCCGTGATCTCCATGACACGGTCATACAGCGCCTGTTCGCCGTCGGGCTCTCTCTCCAGAGCATGGCCTCGACGGCCGAAGCGGCAGGCATGGGCGAACGTCTCGTGGCAGCCGTCAACGACATAGACGAGACGATTCACCGGATCCGCACGACGATTTACGAACTCGGCGCGTCCGAAACCAAGCAGGGCGTCCGTTCGCAAATGCTGTCGCTGGTGCGGGAACTGGAGTCGGTGACGGGATTC
>DATLRG010000181.1:0-8393 GCA_035534795.1 Chloroflexota bacterium | reverse complement strand
AACGACGATCTGACGTTCTGGGAGCAGTTGGCGCATCGAACCGGTGGGCCCGTTCTTGAGATCGGGTGTGGCACCGGCCGTGTGCTGGTGCCACTCGCGAAAGCCGGCTGCTCGGTCGTCGGCGTCGACCTGTCGCCGGCGATGCTGGCGATTGCCATGGAGAAAGTGGAAATCGCGCGGCTTGGCAAGCGCGTGGAATTGATCCAGGCCGATGGGCTGGAGCTGAGCCTGGGTCAGCGGTTCCCGCTGGCGCTCGTGGCGCTCAACTCGTTCGGCCATTTCGCGAAGGCCGGCGAGCCGCAACGGCTGCTGGACCGCCTGCGCGCCCACCTCGAGCCCGGTGGTATCGTCGCGCTGGACCTGACCAACCCGACCCCGGGCGCCTTCGGCGCCACGGACAGCACGGTGATCCACGACTATACGCGCGACGGTCCAACGCCCGGCTGGCAAACCGTGAAATTGCGCAGCCAGTGGCGGAGCTACGTCGACCAGCGGCTCGACGTAAGCTGTATTTACGACGAGGTTGGTCCAGCCGGCGAGGTGCGCCGGACGCTCGCCGGCTACGTGTTGCGCTACTTCTATCCCAACGAGCTACGGCTGCTCGTCGAGCGCGCCGGCTTGGTCGTGGAGGCACTCTACGGCAGCTACGACCTCGATCCCCTGACCGACGAGAGCGATCGGTTAATCGTGATTGGGAGGAATCCATGGCCGAGCTGATTGGCATTGGCATCGTCGGGACCGGACTGAGCGCGACGATGCACCTGCTGGCGCTGGCGCAGGTGCAGGACGTGACGGTCCTGGCCGTGGCCGGCACCAGCCAGGAGAAAGCTCGGGCGTTCTCGATGCAGCACCGGATTCCCGCGGCGTTCGGCCGGGTCGAAGACCTGATCGCCACGCCGGGCCTGCGGGCGATTCATCTCTGCACGCCGCCGTTCGCCCGCGAAGAATTCGCGTTGCTGGCCGCGCGAGCGGGAATCCACGTGATGATCGAGAAGCCGATGGCCCGCGACCTCGCCGAGGCCGACCGGATCATCGAAGCGTGTCGCGATGGCGGTGTCACGCTCGGCGCTATGTTTCAGTTCCGCTTCATGCCGCTACCGCGACAGATCAAGCGCCACCTGGCCGAGGAGAAGCTCGGGCGAATTTTCCTGGCCGATTGCTACGCCAAATGGTGGCGTGACCCCTCGTACTACGCCAGCAGCTCCTGGCGGGGGCGACGTGACCTCGAGGGCGGGGCGGTCCTGATCAACCAGGCCATTCACAGCATCGATCTGCTGCAGTGGCTGGCCGGCCCGGTCCGGCGGGTCAGCGGCCGGGTGGCGACGGAGGTGCATTCCATCGAGATGGAAGACATTGCCCTGGCGACGGTCGAGTTCGCCTCGGGCGCGTGCGGCGTGATCGAGGCGAGCACCGCGACCTACCCCGGCTACGCCGAGCGGATCGAGCTGCACGGCGACCGCGGATCGTTGGTGCTCAACCAGGGACAGGGCGTCGCCGAGTGGCACCTGAAGGGATCCGAGCCAGAGAGTATCTCCGCGGCGGACCAACGGGCCGAGGCCGCGCGCGACCCGTCCAAAATCTCGCTGGTGGGCCACATCGCCGAATTTGAGGAGTTCTATGCCGCCATCCGCGCGAACCGCCGCCCCGCGATCGATGGCGCCGAGGGCCGCAAAGCGCTGGAGATCGTGAAGGCGATCCAGCTCTCGAGCGCGCGTGGTGGAACGCCGGTTACTCTGCCATTGTGAGAGAGTGTGTGACATGTCCTGGTTGGTGGGAGACTTGCTGCGCAAATCTCCCACCAGCCAGGACAGGCGCCCCATTCTCTGGGAATGAAACGAAGGAATGGGAAGCATGGCAGACGAGAAGCAGCGCTCGCGCTGGCTAGCGTGGGAAGGGGCCTTGAACGCCCGAGATCTTGGCGGGTATCCGACGGCGGATGGATGGCAGACACGGTGGGGAGCCGCCGTGCGCTCAGATGACCCGGCGCGACTCACCGCGGCGGGACGCAGCGCGCTCGTCGACTACGGCGTGCGGTCCATCGTCGACCTGCGCGGACCGAAGGAGATCGACGAGTCTCCCGAGCCCTTCGCCGAGCCGGGTCCGCACGGCATCGCCTACACACACGTACCGTTCATCGACCCGCACGCGGGTCCGGCTCCCGCCTTCACCACTCTGGCCGACGACTACAAGGGCATGCTCGATCGCTTTAACCAGCAGGTGGCCGCGATCGTGCGGGCCATCGCGCGTGCGCCCGAGGGCGGCGTGCTGATCCACTGCGCCGGTGGGAAGGACCGGACCGGCATCATCTCTGCGCTCCTCCTCGACCTGGCCCGGGTGCCCCGGCAGACGATCGGCGCGGACTACGCGTTGAGCGTCGAGTACTTCCACGCCACACGCGAGGAGTGGCTGGCGAACGGCCCGGGCGACCGCGCGGCGCGGGAGGCAGAGCTGGCGAAGTACCTGCCACGGGCCGAGGTCATGCTCGAGGTGCTGGCGCACCTGGACGAACGCTACGGCGGTGTCGAGGCGTATCTGCTGCGGACCGGCGTGATGCCGCAGGAGATTGCCCGCCTGCGTGAGAGATTGCGCGGCGCTCGTGGTTTGGGTGGATGAGGTGGAAACAGAAGTCAAGATCGAAGTCCTCGATTTGGAGCCGGTCCGTGAGCGGCTGCGCGCCCTCGGCGCTACCTACCTGAGCGCGGTGGACGAAGACAACGTCTACCTCGATCGCGCCGGCGAGCTAGAAGCACGCGATCAGAGCCTGCGCCTGCGTCAGGATGACCGCGTGCGCCTCACCTGGAAGGGCCTGACCGACTTTCGGGGGGGCATCGTCGTTCGGCCAGAGGTCGAGGTAACTGTCTCCAGCTTCTCGGACACACTGGAAATCCTGGACCGGCTTGGCTTCCAGATGTCCGATCGGTTGGCGAAGCGGCGCGAGACCTGGCGCCTGCGGCACGTCCTCGTCACCCTCGACACCCTCGCCTTCGGCCAGTTCGTGGAGTTGGAGGGTGGGGCCTCGGCCATTGCCCAGATTGCTGGCGAACTCGGTCTCGAGCTGCACCAGGGGTTGAGTAGCTCGTACCGCAAGCTCGCGCGGGAGCGTCGCGCATAGGGTCCGCTCGGACCACGAAGGGCACGAAACGCCGCGAAAAGATCGCGAAAAGGGAGCCAGCTCGCGCCTGTGGCCGGTGGCCCCTGGCTGTGTGGCCGGGTGGGCGATGGACGCGGACCGGGCCAGCCTCTGGGTCGCGCTTCCACTGGAGCACGCCACGCGCTACGAAGACCGCGGGACAACGACGAAGCGTCCGTCCCTTTTCGCGACCTTTTCGCGGCGTTTCGTGTCCTTCGTGGTCCGAACGGACCCTACATGGTAGTATCGAAGTATGATTCATCTGTGAGGCAGGCGAGGGGTACGATGATGGTACGGGCAGGACGTCGCAACGGAGGAGCGAGACAGCGTTACGAGAAAGTCGCGATCACGCTTCCCAGCCAGCTTCTCCAGGCCGCGCGCGCGGAAGCCGAGGCGGGTCGCGCTGGATCCCTGAGCGCGTACATCGCCCAGGCGATTGAGGAAAAAGTAGAGAATGACGAACTCCAGCAAGTCCTCGACGAGATCTTCGCCGAAAGTCCGATGACGGATGCAGAGCGCGCGTGGGCCGATCAGTACCTGCTCGACCGCTAATCCTCGACGCCGGCGCGCTCATCGGCATCGACGATCGCGACCGGCGCGTGGCTGTTCTCATTCGACGGGCACGCGAACTTGGCTCCCCGATCATCGTGCCGGCCGGGGTTCTGGCGCAGGCCTGGCGGGATGGCGCGCGACAGGCGAATCTCGCGAAGCTGCTCCATGCCCGCGATGTCACCATCGTGGAGCTGACCGCCGCTCTGGCAAAGGCGGCTGGTGAGCTGTGCGGGCGCACGGGGACACGAGACGTGGTCGATGCCTCGATCGTGATTGTGACACGGCAGAGGCGCGGCGCCGTCGCCACGAGTGATTCCGCTGACCTTCGTCAATTGGATCCGAAGCTCATCATCGTGACGATTTAGAAATTATAGGATCATTCGTTGGTGAGGCCGCGATGCCGCGCGGACCAGCGCCGTCGACCCGCGGGCGGCTCGACGAGCCTTGCTCGCCATCTTTTTCATCAATGGCGCTGTCGCGGCAACAACGTCATTCCGGTGCTTTTCAGCGCGGCGGGCCGCACGCCGAATGTTCCGACCGGCAGCGCGATCGCCGGGGTGGCTACCGCGGGATACGTTGGCTTTCTCGCCGGCCCGCCGCTGATCGGCGTCGTCGCCCAGGCGACGATACTGCCGGTCGGCCTGGGACTGGTCGTGCTCTGCTGCGCGCCGCTCGCCCTCCTGGCCGGTAGCGCTGGCACCCCCCTTGCCCGGTTGCCTTGACACGATTCGGCTTCAACGCGCAATGATTGTGCGAGACAGTGATGTCACCGGTAACTCGCCGGGAGGGACAGAGTGGCAACAATAAACGTCGCGGTATCGGCCCAAGAGCCGGCCGCCTGCGCCGTCGATGCGCTCGTGGTCAACATTTTCGAAGACGAGCAGGTCCCGCAAAGCACCCTGGCCGCGCTGGATCAGCAGCTCCACGGCGCGATCTCGCGCCTCGTCGAGCTCGGAGAACAGGATGGTAAACTCTATCATACGGCCTTCATCCCTACTGCCGGGCTGATTGCCGCGCCGCGGCTACTGCTCGTCGGTAGCGGCAAACGGTCCGACTTCGACGCCAGGCGCGCGCGGAACGTTGCCGGCGCGGGCATCCGGGCCCTACTGAGGCAGCCGGTCTCGTCGGTTGCGATCTGGCCGCGGAGCGCAACCGACGGGGCGAAGCTGGCCGAGCCGAGTGTCGAGGGGGCGATCCTGGCCACGTTCGATCCAGGCGAGTACAAAACCAAGCCGCGCCAGTCGCGGGCGAACCTCTCCCACCTGACGATCCTCGAGCCGGGTGCCAAGCAGACCAGCGCGGCCGAATCCGCCGCCCGACGTGGGGCGGTCGTAGGCGAAGCGGCCAACTTTGCGCGCCGTCTGGCGATCGCGCCGGGTAACATTCTGACGCCAGAGAAGCTGGCCGCGGCAGCCACGCGCGCCGCCAGCGACGACGGCTTCGCCATCACGGTGCTCGATCGTGCCCACATGGCAGCACTGGGGATGGGCGCGCTACTCGGCGTCGCCGAGGGCAGCGAGCAGCCGCCGATGACCATCGTCATGACCTATAAAGGCCGGGGCGGCGAGGGATACGACGTCGGTCTGGTCGGCAAAGGCGTCACCTTCGATACTGGCGGGATCTCGATCAAACCGGCGGCCGAGATGCACCTAATGAAGGAAGACATGGCCGGCGCCGCCGCGACGATCGGAGCGATGAGCGCGATCGCGCGGCTGGGCCTCCGGGTGAACGTGCTCGGGGTCGTGCCGGCGGTCGAAAACATGCCGTCGGGTCACGCGATGCGCCCGGGCGACGTCGTGACCGCGCTGAATGGCACGACGATCGAGGTGCTCAATACCGACGCCGAGGGCCGGATGATCCTCGCCGATGCCATCTGCTACGCCCAGCGGCAGGGCGCGAAGCACCTCGTGGATGCTGCGACGCTCACCGGAGCCGTCGTCGTCGCACTCGGTCATCAGGCCACCGGTTTGCTGGGCACGCCGCAGAGTTGGGTCGATCAGGTTAAGAGCGCGTCGGAGCGGGCCGGCGAGCGACTCTGGCAGCTGCCACTCTTCCCCGAGTACGCCGAGCAATTGAAGAGCGACGTCGCCGACATCGCCAACGTCGGCGGGCGGGCAGCCGGGACCATCACCGGCGCTATGTTCATCCGCGAGTTCGTCCACGACGGGAACTGCTGGGCGCACCTGGACATCGCCGGCACTGCCTGGACCGACAAGGAAGAACCCTATCTCGCGAACGGACCGACCGGCACTCCCCTGCGCACCTTCGTCGCGCTGGCCGAAGCGTTGCAGCAAAAGGAGGGAGCTTAGACACCCACCGGCCGCCGCTCTAGCGCCAGTTGCGCGCCAAGCTTGACCGCTTCGACCATGCTGCCGTGGCTGGCACGGCCCTGGCCGGCGATGTCGAAGGCGGTGCCGTGGTCGACCGAGGTGCGGATGATCGGCAGGCCGGCGGTCGTGTTCACCCCTGCCTCGAAGCCGAGCATCTTCACGGGAATGTGCCCCTGGTCGTGGTACATGGCCACGACCATGTCGAACTCGCCTTTGCTCGCCCGGAAAAAGATCGTGTCGCCGGGCCAGGGGCCGCTGGCCGCGATCCCCTCCGAGCGGGCCTCGTCGACGGCCGGCTGGATCTGCTCGATCTCTTCCGTGCCGAACAGGCCGTTCTCGCCGGCGTGGCAGTTGAAGCCTGCGACCGCGACCCGCGGCTCGGCGACGCCCAGGTACCGACAGAACCGATCGGCCAGGCGAATGATCCGGAGCACGCGGCCGCGGTCGATCAGGTCGAGCGCCTGACGCATGGACACGTGGGTGGTCACGTGAATCACTCGCAGTTGCCCGGCGATCAAGGTGAGCGAGTAGTCGTGCGTGCCGGTGAGGTCGGCGAGCATTTCGGTGTGACCCGGGTAGTGGAAGCCGGCCTGGTTGAGGGCATCCTTGTTCAACGGTGCCGTCGCCACCGCGTCGATCTTGCCGGCCGTCGCTAATTCGGTCGCCTTGACGACGCACTCGGCGGCCGCCTTTCCGGCGGCTGGCTGCACCTTGCCGAGGACGATGCCGGTCAGGTCGTCGGTCGTCGCCTGAAAAATGTCGAGGGTCCCGTGGACGTAGCGGCCGTTCGCCGGCTCCTCGACGAGATTGAAGGTCAGATCTAGCCCCAGGGAGGCGCTCGTACGGCGGAACGTCGCCGCGTCGCCGATGGCCAGGGGACGGCAGCGCTCGTACAGGCCGGGCTCGTTCATCGCCTTGACCGCAACCTCCGGTCCGATGCCAGCGGGGTCGCCCATGGTCAGCCCGACGATCGGTCTCTGGTCCACGCTCATTGTCGCATCCCTTCCAGCTCTTTCACTACCTGCGTCAACGTGTCCGGTTGGCCGAACCCGCCGGCCTTGGTCACGACCGGCAGGCCATCCCAGCGGCCACCCTCGAGTAAAGAGATCGGCACGCCCGGCGCGGCTTCGCGGTGAACGTCCAGCCCATGCGCGCCCAACGCACCGCAGACCGCGCGCGCCGTGTCCCCACCCGACAGAATCAGCGCGGCAGGTACGAGGTCGGCCATGGCCAGGCTGACCGCGCTTCCCAGCGCGCGAACCAGGCGCTCCGCTGCCTCGGCCACGCCCAGACCGTGCGCCTGGGCGATGGCGGCGAGGTCCGGCGCGGGCATGGTCGGATCCAGCAGCGCGAGCGCGATGCATCCACCCGCCCGGGCCTGGCCAGCAAGGTCCCTGGCCGCATCACGCGCGGCGTCGTCCGGATCGAGTAGCGCCTGCTCCGGCGGTAGCTGGATCAGGCGGACCCCGCTCTCGATCAACCGGACGAGCTGCGCCAGGCCGACGCGGTTGATCGTGCCGGCGACCGCGAGGATCGGCTCACGAGTCAGGCCGATCGCGATCGGTGGGCGCGCCGGCCGCGCGAGGGTCCCGGTGAGCCATTCCGCCAGGCCCGCGGAGCCAATCGGCAGGATCGTCGCTTCGGACTGGCGCACCGCTTCGATCAGGCAGCGCAAGTCGGTCGCGGCTTCGGCGTCGGCAATCATCAAACGCTTGCCATCGCCGATAAGTTCCCGGAGCCGGTTCCGCAGGTGGACCGGTCCCCGTCGGACGTCGGCCAGCGGGAGAGCCGCGCTCGGCAGCGTTGTCTGGCGGTGCAGCAACTCCTCGAGCGACGCGGTCGTGGCCGGCCAGTGCGGGTCGCGCGCGAACTCGGTCTGATCGAGTGGGACGCCTCGCAGGTGAATGGTGCCCTGGAGGACGGTGCGGCCGAGCTGCGGGAAAGCCGGACAGACCAGGGCCGCGGCCGCGCCGAGCGTCTCGAGCATCGCTTCGGCCTCGACGCCGAGGTTGCCGCGCCCGGTCGAATCGATCTTCTTGTAGAAGCGTTGCGCGCCGGCGGCCCGCAACTGCTGGGCCGCGGCGACGACGCGCTGCCGCGCCTCACCCGGCGACCGCGTGCGCGAGTCCGCGTCGAGAACGAGCACGTCGCAGGCAGCGCTCGCCGAGCCATCGAGCGAGGCGTGGGTGCGCCGCCCACACTTGGCGAACTGAAGACCGGAATCAGTCGCGCCAGTCAGGTCGTCGGCCAGAATGCCGAGTTCCGGATGCACCGCTCCTCCGCGCCGATAGTGGTGCCATGGTGGCGTTCTAATGTTGGTCCTGGGTGAGACGTACCTTGGATGAGCCTGCTGTGCGATGCACAGCAGGCTCATCCAAGGT